>JAQTQF010000044.1 GCA_028712345.1 Phycisphaerae bacterium
ACTGGCAGTAATGCTATAAGTATTTATGGCGGCTTTGATGGTACGGATATAACTCGCTGCTAGAGAGATTTCAGAGCGAATCTAACTATAATTAACGGTAATGATACTGTCAGGTGTTTTAGTGTTACTAATAATGCTACTATAGATGGATTTGTTATTAGCAACGGAAGTACTAATTCAGGCGCAGGAATATATTGCGGTGATTCAGTAGGACCATTAATAGTAAACTGTGTTTTTGTTGATAATACTGCAACAGTGACAGGAGGAGGACTATATATAGCAATT
This sequence comes from Phycisphaerae bacterium, assembly GCA_028712345.1. GTDB lineage: Bacteria > Planctomycetota > Phycisphaerae > Sedimentisphaerales > UBA12454 > GWC2-45-44. Next base: position 286 of record JAQTQF010000044.1, read on the forward strand.
AGTGCAAATCCAACAATTATCAACTGTATTTTTTCTGGCAATTATGCAGGAGGAACTGGTGACTACGATGGTGGTGGAGGAATAGGTAATGTCAGAGGTGAGCCGATAGTTAAGAACACTGTTTTTTGTGGAAATCAGGCTGTATATAGAGGCGGTGGAGTTATGAATAGAAGTATCTATGAGATACATCCTGATTTCATAAACTGTGTTTTTTTTGGAAATCATAGTTCTAATGGAGGTGGAATGGCTAATGTTGGGCCTCAGGGTACTGATGCAGAAATCATAAATTGTACCTTTTCTAAAAATCAGGCGAATAATGGCGGTGCATTATATAATTATGTCAATGTCGACCTTACAATAAGAAATAGTATTATCTGGGATAATATAGGTAATTATGGTAAAAATATTTACAATGGGCGGAATTTTTTTGATTCTGATCCTACATTAACTAGTTCCTGTATGAATGGCGGCTTGAATGCTTCGCCTTGGGTCTATAATGTGATAGAAGATGGCATCGATTTATGCAGAATTCAAGATGGTGGCGGTAATACCTACGATAACCCTAATTTTCCAACAGGTTCCGATGGGGTATGGACATCAGGTGCTATATACAACAGTTCGACTTGTCAGAGTGTCTTGACAAATACTAATAGTTCATGGATAACTAACGAGCTTGTAGGGAATTTTATTAATCCCGACACCTCTCAATGCAAGCATTTCTATATCGTATCTAACACTGCAACTACAATAATTGTATGGGGGGATATCACATCAATTGCTCACGGTAATGATTACTATCAAATTTTTGACTATAATCTAACTTCTAATTCAACAAATTGTATTGATGCCGGTGATAACAATATAATCAGTGAATCTTACGATATTGCCGGCAATATACGTAAAATTGATGGTAATGGCGACCAGACTGTCACAGTTGATATTGGTGCGTATGAGTATGCCCCTTAATTAATTGAAATTAATAGTTAAGTTTCGCACTTTTTTAAAATGTAAAGATAGACAAAATGGCCTATAGGTTACTTTTATGATTTTTTATCACTTTCGGGGCTTTTCCCGAAAGTGGCATTAATTCATAATCGCCTTTTTAATGCCGTAAAAACCGATTTTCTATTTTTCAAAAGTGCGAAAGCTGACTAATACTCATTGTAAAACAAAATGGTTTATAAAAACCATCTTTTTTTTATCTTTCAATCGCTGTTTTGTCGATACGGTACTTTATGGTGCAGTATAATAACTCTCTGAGTTCAGGCAGATTGAAGCAGCTTTCGTTGAAAGATGGAAATTTGCATTTAGTTAATGCAGGGAATGATTTACCGGAAGCGCTTATTCAGGTTAATCAAGCAATTAGCTTTGGGAATATTGAGCAGGCGACTAAAATTCTGAATGAACAGGCGATTGATGCGGTTCATCAGATTTTATCCAAAGACCCATCGCGTACGGATGTTATGCTTGTATTGGCAATGCTCTTTAAGCAAATCAGGCAATTGCAAAGAGCTAAAGAATGGTTTGAAAAAATTATTCAGCAGGAGCCTCACGCCTTAGTTTATAATGAATTGGGTTTTATTTATCAATTAATGGGTAATTATTCAAAAGCAATTGAATCTTACGAAAAAGCTGTCGAGATAAATCCCGATATAGGCAGTTGTTGGGCAAACATAGCAAAGCTCTTGATAGAGACCGGACAGAAAAAAGAAGGCGTTGAATTATTTTACAAGGCGGTAGAAAAAGACCCTTCAAATTATAGAATCCATTCTAATATGCTGTTTTATCTGCATCATCTGCCGGATTTAAAATCGGAGGCGCTTTTTGAAGAACATAAACGATGGGGGCAAATTCATTTTCCCAAAACACAAAAGAGAGCTTCTTACAAAAATAATCCTAATTTAAACAAAAAACTTAAAATAGGTTATATCTCTCCCGATTTTTGCACGCACTCCGTAGCATATTTTTTTGAGCCGCTTTTAGATGGACATGATCGTAATGCGGTAGAGCTTTATGGATACGGCAGTGTCAGAGTTCCGGATGCTACGACGCAAAGAATTAGCGGCAAGTTTAATCAATATCGAAATATTTTCGGTGTTCATGATAATGAAGTTGCTCGTTTAATAGAAAACGATGAGATAGATATCCTTGTTGATCTTGCGGGGCATACCACTGATAATCGTTTAGCGGTATTGGCGGCTAAGCCAGCCCCGATTCAAGTAACATATCTTGGATATCTATATACTACGGGATTAGAACAGGTGGATTATATATTAACGGATAAATGGGCCGATTTACCTGAGTCCAAATCGTTATATATGGAGAAATTATTTCCGTTGTCACATGGATTATATTGCTATAAACCGTTTTTTTCTATGCCCGTATCCCCATTGCCTGCAATCAGAAATGGTTATATCACTTTTGGTTTTTTGGGTAACGGCTTTAAGCTGAACGCATTTATCCTGGAAATTTGGTCTGGGATTCTTAAACTTCATAAAGCATCGCATCTTTTATTACGGTTTGGCGGCGGCAACGATTCGAAAATAAGGAAAGATTATTTAGAGTATTTTGGAAACTCCGGCATTGGTACTGAGAGGATAGATATTGATGGCTGGACATCTCATAATGAATATATAAAACAGTATAGTAAAGTAGATATCATTTTGGATACATATCCCAAAAACGGAGGAACCACTACCTGTGAAGCTTTGTGGATGGGAGTTCCGGTTATCTCTTTAGTTGGCCAGTGCCAGTTTTCCCGAACGGGATTGAGTACGCTTAGTCGTGCCGGATTAGGTTTTTTTGCGGCATCAACGGTTCAGGAATATATAGCCAAGGCTGTGGCTTTGGCTGGGAAAGTAGATTCTCTTGAAAAAATTCGTTCTTCATTGCGAGAAAGAATGACGGCAAGCGGCCTTTGTGATTCAGCAGCATTTGCTAAAAGCGTTGAAGACGCCTACAAAAATATGTGGCATCAGTGGTGTATTGAAAAGGCTCATTGAAAATCATTGTTTTTGCTCAAAAACCTGCATTTTTGTTCGAACTTTTTTCATAACTCTTTATTTTTCGCCCCCATTTTTGCTGTAAGTCCTTATTTTTTGTTCCTCATTTTTTACCGATAACCGATAACTGATAACTGATAACTATTTTTCATTGTCAGACAAATGTTTAAATTTTTTCTGGACAAACCAATTTTGATGTGTATAATCCACCATTCTATAATGTTTTAAGATTTTATAACTTCTTTATCGAAGGATATTTACATGGCACATAAGAAAGGACAGGGCTCCAGCCGAAACGGCAGAGACAGTAATCCTAAGTATCGCGGGGTCAAGTTATACGGCGGCCAAGTTGCCAAAACTGGTTCAATTATAGTTCGCCAAAAGGGCACAAAATTCCATCCAGGCTTCAATGTCGGAATGGGCAGAGACTTCACGCTTTTCGCTCTAAAAGACGGCGTAGTAAGCTTTAAGGGCCAAAAGGTGCATGTAGAAGTGTAACGGTTTTTCGAGTTTTAATAATGAAAAGGATGGCAGATGGCCATCCTTTTTTTTTGTATCTTTGATTTGTGATTAGTATTTGGTATATGGTATTTGGTAAATAACCCCCAACATAAAGTTGGGGGCTTTAGGATATACGGGTTTAACTGATTCTTATGTTTATAGATGAAGTAAAAATTACGGTTAAGGCGGGCAATGGCGGCAGAGGTTGTGTCAGCTTTCGGCGGGAAAAGTACATTCCCAAGGGCGGGCCTGACGGCGGCGACGGTGGTAAAGGCGGCGATGTTTATTTCAGAGCTGCCGAGGATGTAGATACTCTGCTGGATTTTTCGGGCCGGCCTAACTGGGATGCTCAGAACGGTCAGCCCGGCAGCGGTGTAAACCGTCACGGCCTCAACGGCGAGGACCTTGTCATTCCCGTTCCGGTAGGAACGCAGGTTTATGATACTGACCTTGAAGATTTGCTTTTGGTTGATTTGAACGAGCCTGGTATGAAGGTGCGAATCTGCCGGGGCGGCATTGGCGGCAGGGGCAATAAGACTTTTGCCACATCGACAAGGCAAACTCCCCGTTACGCTCAGACCGGAAGGCCGGGCAGGGTGAGAAATGTCAGACTTGTTTTGAAGCTTATCGCTGATATCGGTCTTGTGGGGATGCCGAACGCGGGCAAAAGCACACTGCTTTCCCGATGCTCCCAAGCCAGGCCGAGGATTGCCGATTATCCGTTTACAACGCTTGAGCCGATGCTGGGGATAATAGAACTGGACGAAGAGAGAAGATTCGTAATGGCGGATTTGCCCGGCCTGATTGAGGGGGCACACAGCGGAGCGGGACTCGGAATTAATTTTTTAAAGCATATAGAAAGGACTCGAATCATTGTTCACTTGCTTGATATAATGCCAATGGATGAGAGCGAGCCTGCCGATAATTATAAAAAGATACGGAAGGAACTGCTCAGTTACAGTAAAGAGCTTGGCAAGAAGAAGGAAATAATCGTAATTAACAAAATAGATGTTGACCCGGACGGCGAGATTCTGAAAAAAATCAAGAAGAAGTTCAGGAAGAAAGTTTATACGATATCGGCGGCGACCGGCAAAGGCATTAGAGAGCTTTGCGAAGAATTGCATAAACAGGTGCAGCGGGAAAAAGTTGAACAGAAAAAGGAACAGATATAATGAACATAGTTGCGATTGATATTGGCAATACGAATGTAACGATAGGGCTTTTTATCGATGATATTGAAAGGGCAATCGAGAAAGTCGGCGGCGGCGATTCGGTAAAACAGGCTGAGGTTCTGAAAACACTGTGGGAGAAAGTACCGTTTTCTGAGGCGGCTAAAGATAAAACCAAACGCAACGGCGTAATCGTTGTCGCAAGCGTTAAGAGCGAATGGACGGAAAATGTCAGGCAAATCGTCAAAGATAATCTGAATGAAAAAATTCTTGAAGTCGGCTTGGAAAAAGATGTTCCGCTGCCGATGAAGCTCGATGTCGATGACCCGAAAAAAGTCGGCGTTGACAGAATTATGTGCGCGTTCGCCGCTTACAGCGTTGTCGGCGATGCGACGATTATTGCTGATTTCGGTACGGCGGTAACAATCGACCTGGTCGGAGCAGATGGGGTATTTTTAGGCGGTACGATACTGCCGGGCTTTGACCCAAGCGCAGAAGCTCTGCATAAATATACTGCGGTGTTGCCGAGAGTAGATAAAGTAAAACAGCCCAAAAAGCCTTTCGGCAGGAATACCGAAGATGCAATCAATAATGGCTTGTATTATTCGGCGGTAGGGGCGCTGGAGACGATTTCGAGGGTGTATTCAGAATATGTCGGTACCTGGCCGCAGACGATAGTTACGGGCGGCAATATGAAAATCATAAAGGACGACTGTGATTTTGCCGATTCTTTCGTTACTGATTTGGCAGTTCGGGGGATTGTGCTGACCTATAAAAAATTTATCGAGGAAAAGATATAAAGCTCTGTCAGGATTATGAAGACTGATTCAGATAACTGCATCGCTTCGCTAACCACGGCAAAAACCGTTGCGGCGATATCAAGCATACAGATTACGGGGGCAGGGTCGGTAAATATTTTGAGGAAGATTTTCAGGCCTGCCGGTAAGACGGTCGATTTTAACGAAGGCAATATTCTGCACGGTTTTATTTTTGCTTCCGGCAGGGATATTGACGAGGTTGTAATCGGCTGCGAGGGCAAGGACAATTTCAGTATAAACTGTCACGGCAATCCTCTTATCGTAGAAAATATTCTTGAACTGTTAAAACGGCACGGTGCAAGGGTTGTTGAGCCGGAAGAGATAATGATGCTTTTGGGCAGGGGTAAATACGGCGATAATACAATAGCTGTTGAAGCTGATATTGCGGCCGCTGGGGCGGCGAGTTTAGCAGGGGCGCAGATTATTGCCCATCAGTTAAAAATGGGGCTGTTTAATACTGCGCAAAGCTGGCTTAAAAATATGAATGTTTCGCAAATTGAAGATATCGGCGCTTGTGCCGAGCGGATTTTGAAAGACAGCAGGATTGCGGATTTTTTTATAAGAGGCGTAAAGGTCGTTATTGCCGGTGCGCCGAACAGCGGCAAGAGCACGCTGTTTAATTATCTCTGTGGCAAAGAGAAAGCGATAGTAACCGATATCGCGGGCACTACGAGAGACTGGCTGAGTGCGAAGGTAAAATTAAAAAAGATTACGGCGGAATTTTTCGATACGGCAGGACTTGATGAAGACCTGAGCGAAAAAAACATAATAGATTCTCAATCGCAAAAGCAGGCAGTTGACTTAATAAATGAATGTGATTTGGTGTTGGTTGTTGTGGATTGTACGAACCCTGCCATAGTGATGGCAGGGCTAACCGAAGCGAAAAAGAAAATTGCGGTTTTTAATAAGTGCGATTTGATTGATAAATCTGCCGTGGCAGGTTTGCCTTACGGCGTAAAAATCAGCGCAAAGACAGGGGCAGGGGTAAATGAGCTTATCGACTGGATTGAGCAGTCGCTTGGCGTTTGGGATTTTGACCTGAAAAAAACGGTTTGTTTTACCGAAAGGCAAAAAAAGATATTGGAGCAAATTGCCTCGGCAGAGACGAAACGGCAAATTGAGCGATTGATAACAGAGTTGTTAAAATGTTGTCTTGTTATATCTTAACCTATTATTTTACAATAAGTTATAAAAATTTTATAATTTACCTTGACAATTTTAGGCTATTGGCTAAATTTAGGTTTATAACTAAATTTAGTCCTCAAGGTAACAGGAGCTAACTATGGAGAAGCCATTTACGAATCCATTCAGGCCGGGTGCGGGGCATATGCCGCCGTACCTGGCAGGCAGAACTAAGCAAACACAGGAATTTCAAAAACTCCTTGAGCAAACCATCGTGACAAAGAATCTTGTGTTGACAGGTCTGCGAGGAGTTGGAAAGACAGTTTTACTGGATACTCTCAAACCGATAGCGGTGAATGCCGGATGGCTTTGGGCCGGTACAGATTTGTCCGAATCAACAAGTATTAATGAAGAAACGGTAGCATTGCGTTTGATAACGGACCTGTCGGTAGTTACATCAAACATTATATTTGACAGGCAAATAGTGCGTACCTTTGGATTCAAAAGAGATGAAACTCTCATTGATACGACTCTTAATTACGAGATTTTAGTAAACCTTTTTAAGGATATTCCGGGTCTTATCTCTGATAAGCTGAAAGGTATTCTTGAATTCGTGTGGGATTGTCTCAAGCGTCAAAATATCAGAGGGTTGATATTTGCTTACGACGAAGCACAGACTATGGCCGACCACACGGAAAAAGAGCAGTATCCGCTCTCGCTTTTGCTGGATGTATTCCAGTCATTACAGAAAAAAGAAATTCCATTTATGCTGGTAATGGTCGGACTGCCGACATTATTTCCAAAATTGGTTGAAGCACGGACATTTTCAGAAAGAATGTTTAGAGTAGTTTTTCTTGACAGATTGGATGAACAGGACAGCAGAGATGCTATTGTCACGCCTATCCAGGGCGAGAACTGCCCCGTGAAACTTTCGGAAGAATCAATCAGGCTTATAATAGATATATCGGGGGGCTATCCATATTTTGTACAATTTATCTGCAAAGAAGTTTATGACATATTCGTACAGCAACATACAGGGGGGCAGAATTTGAGAGCGCCTCTTGATGAAATAACGCGGAAGCTCGATAATGATTTCTTCGCCGGCCGGTGGGCAAGAGCAACCGACAGGCAGCGGGATTTACTTACGATAATTGCCGGGCTGCCTAACGCAGACGATGAATTTACGGTGCAGGAGGTGGTCGAAGAAGCCAAAAAATCGGAAAAGCCGTTTAGCGCAAGTCATGTAAGCCAGATGCTCGTATCGTTGACGAATTCCGGTCTTGTTTACAAGAACAGATACGGCAAATACTCTTTCGCTGTTCCTTTACTTGCACAATACATATTAAGACAATTAAGAGAAAAGCCTCAACAACAAAAATTATTCTAAAAAAATATGGCTATAGAGAAAGATAAATTAACGCCGGCGATGAAGCAGTTTCATCATTTCAAGGAAAAGTACCCGGACTGCATATTGTTTTTCCGAATGGGCGATTTCTACGAGACTTTCTACAAAGACGCTCAAATCTGTTCGCAGGTCTGCGGGCTGACGCTGACCAGCAGAAGCAAGGGCGACAATCCGATTCCGCTTGCGGGCGTGCCTTATCACGCGGTTGACGCATATCTGAAAAAAATGATTAAGGCAGGCTACAAGGTCGCTGTTTGCGAGCAGGTCGAAAATCCGAAACAGGCGGTGGGTGTTGTCAAACGGGATGTGGTAAGGATTATAACGCCCGGCACACTGACAGATGATATGCTGCTGGAAGAAAAGCTGGATAATTTTCTCTGCGCGGTGTCTCTGAATTCAAAAAACGCCGCCATAAGCTGGGTGGATGTTTCTACGGGACATTTTTTCGCTCGTGTCGTTGCCGAGAATGCGGTGATGGACGAAATTTTACGAATTGCTCCTGCTGAATGTATTTTGCCGGAGGTGCGCGGCGAACTTTTCGGCGCCGAGATAAAAAAACTCGCGTCCCAAATTGAGCAGACTTCTGCGACAGTGGTAACATTTAGGCCTGCGTGGTATTTCGAGCCTTACGATTCGCAAAAAAGGCTGCTGGAGCATTTCGGTACAAAGACGCTGGAGGGATTCGGCATAAAAGAAGGGAGTGAGATAATCAGTCCGGCAGGTGCGATAATTGAATATCTAAAGGAAACGCAGAAGACGGCGCTGGGGCATATTTCGAGCATTAAACTCGTCGAGCAGAAGAAATTTCTGCAGATAGACCAGACATCTTTACGAAGTCTTGAGGTTCTTTCGACTATTCGCGGCGGGACATTGAAAGGCTCGCTTATAGAAAGTATCGATTCGACGCTGACGCCGATGGGCGGCAGGATGTTCCGATACTGGCTTTGTATGCCTTTGTGTGATATCGGGGCGATAGAGTTAAGGCAGGATGTGGTTGAGGAATTGTGCGAAAAGAAAAATCTTTTCGAGCAGATGCGCGGTATTCTGAAAAATTTTTCGGACATTGAAAGAATTGCCGCTCGGATAAGTACCTTGCGGGCAGGGCCGAGAGATTTGCTTTCACTGGTACAGAGTCTGAAAAAAACCGAGCCATTGCAAAAACTGTTTGCGGCCTTTACGGCAGATATTTTTGTCAGGCTCGCGAAGAACTGCGATTGTATGCCGGAGCTTGCCGAGGTTCTTGAAGCGGCGATAGAGCCGGAATGCCCGGTTCGGCTTCGTGACGGCGGGGTGATAAAGGCTGGTTTCAATGCTGAGCTTGACGAGCTGCGGGGCATTTCAAAGGACGCAAAGGCGTGGCTTGCACAATATCAGCAGAAGGAAATTCAGCGGACTGGCATTGCGAATCTGAAAGTCGGGTTCAATAATGTTTTCGGATATTATATTGAAATCAGTCATTCAAACGCTGATAAGGCGCCTGCTGATTATGTTCGCAGGCAGACGGTAAAAAATGCCGAGCGGTATATAACTGACGAGCTGAAAAAATATGAGGAGAAGATTTTAACTGCCGGTGAAAAAAGTCTCGAACTTGAGCAGCGGCTGTTTGAGGAGCTTTTAAATAAGTGCTGCGGATTTATCGAAAAGATTCAGGCTCTTGCCGATATTGTGGCGACCTGCGATTGTCTTTCCGGGTTCGGGCATCTTGCGGCAGCGAGAAATTACATAAGGCCGAAGATGACAAGCGGGACGGAATTGGCGATAATTGACGGCAAACACCCCGTTCTGGCTGAAATGCTCGGAAGCGAGTTTGTGCCAAACGATGTGGAGCTTGGCGAAGGGAAAGGCGAAGCGGCGATTATC
>JAQTQF010000311.1 GCA_028712345.1 Phycisphaerae bacterium
TATATTTCATCCAGAGGGTATATGCCGCCGGAGCCATACCCATCGGCATACCCGGATGGCCGCTTTTTGCCTTCTGAACCCCGTCCATAGACAAAAACCGTATTGTCTGGATGCAAAGCTCATCAAGTTCATTTAAGCCTGAATTTGTCTTATTTTGCATAACTTATCCTGTATAAAGACAACAAAACGACAATATAAATGAAAAATCCGGAAAATCAAAGTATTATTAAAGCACTCTTTGACAGTATTGTTCTTTTAATATTCTGCCGCAATTCTACGGGTTTCAACCCGTAGATGAAGTTATCCGCCAAAGGTGGACAGGCAATGCCTGTTGCGGTAAATCCCACGGGTTTTAACCCGTGGAAATTTAGTATAATGCGAATATAGTTAAGAGCCAGCCGAAGACAACCCCGTCTTTTTGAGTATAGTAGACATTTTAGGTCTTTTGATTCGTTCTTTTAATTGTCGGCAAAATGTCTTGACAGCAACGGCAGCGGTCGGTAAAGTGTTGAGTTCTCAAACTTTGCGTTTAGGTTGCCTAAGGGCGAAAAGTAAGTAAAAAACAGATTTTAAAATGATTTTTGGAGGTTCTCTTTAGTGGCAAATGAGCTGGCTCGTAATTTGATTAATGCGGGAGTGCATTTTGGTCATGCCGCAAGTCGGTGGAATCCTAAGATGAAACCATACATCTTTACCCGCCGAGGTATGATACATATCATTAATGTTCGCGAAACCATCAAGGGCATAATTATCGCCCGGGAGCTTTTGGCTGATGTTGTCTCAAGTGGCAAAGATGTCGTGTTTGTCGGCACAAAGCGACAGGCAAGCAAGGCGATAAAATCTGCGGCTGAAGCGACGGGTATGCATTATGTCACGACAAGATGGCTTGGCGGTACGCTGACAAACTTTAGAACCGTTCATTCAAGAATCCAGAGGCTTGAAGAGCTTGAGTCGATGGCAAACGACGGCTCAATCGAATCTGAGAGCAAAAAAAGAGCTTCCACTCTCAAAAGAGAACTTCGCAAGATGAAATCCAACCTCGACGGCATTCGCAAAATGAATCAGGTGCCTGGCGCTATCATCGCCGTTGATGTTCGCAAGGAAACGCTTGCCATTCGTGAAGCAAGAAAAATGGGCGTTATAACGATAGGTATTATAGATACCGACTCTAATCCTGATATTGTCGACATCGCAATCCCTGCCAACGATGATTCAGTGAAGGCAATAGAGCTGATTATCGGCCAGCTTGCCGAGGCAGTAGCCGAGGCAAAAACGGCATACAAGCCGGCCTTAAAAGACGATGAATCCCGCCGTCCGAAAGCTCGCAGGCGTTCGCTTGCACGGGCAGATGAGGATGTTCAGGATTCAGCTTCGGCTGCACCATCTGCACCAGTTGCAGAGGAATAACAGACGCAAATAATTGGCCGTGCCTAAATCTTGTGGTACGGCCATTTTTTTAATACCTTAAAAATTGGAATAGCTAATCAGGAGATATTATAATGGCAGAAATTTCAGCCGCAGCAGTTATGAAACTCCGCAAAATGAGCGGACAGGGAATGATGGACTGCAAAAAAGCCCTGGAAGAAACAAACGGCGACATCGAAGGAGCAATGACGCTGCTGAGGAAAAAAGGTCTGGCTACGCTCGCCAAAAGAGCAGACAGGGACACTACCGAAGGGAAAATCATTTGCGTTTTGAGCCAAGATAAAAAAACTGCCTCGATGGCGGCACTGTGCTGTGAAACCGATTTTGTGTCCAACAGCGATGACTTTATCGCTGCGGCCGAGGCAATCAAAGGATATATGGCAGTTTGTTCTGCCGATTCTGGCGCTCAGAATCTGCTGGATACCGAAAAAAACGGCAAAAAATACTCGGAGGTTTTGACCGAATGTGTCAGTAAGCTCGGAGAAAAAATCGAAATCGGCGATTATGTAAAGTACAAACTTTCTTCAGCAGGTATAATTGCGACTTATGTTCACTTTAACAATAAAATCGGCGTTATGGTGGAAATCGAAACCAGCGACCAGAGCGTTGCCGATAACGCCCAGTTCGGCCTGATAGCCAAAGATATTTGTATGCATATAACGGCCATTAACCCGCTGGCACTGGATTCATCGGGCATTGCCGCTGAGACAATCGAGAAGGAAAAAACCATTGCCGCCGACCAGGTCAAAGATAAGCCCGCCGAAATGATTGAAAAGATAGTTGAAGGCAAAATGAGAAAGTTTTACGCCGAAAACTGCCTCCTTTCGCAGGGTTTTGTGAAGGAAGAAAAGACAACGGTCGAAAAAGTTCTTGCAGATGCCGCAAAGGCCGCAGGAGGCAAAGCTAAAATAAAAAGATTTGTACGATTTGCAATCGGCTAATATAATAAGCACCGGAAAAACCGGTGCTTTTTTTATGTCTATTTTTTGCAGTGAGGCGACAGGGATGAGCGAATTAAAATACGAACGGATGCTTCTTAAACTCAGCGGTGAAAGTTTCTGCAAAGCCGGCGGATTTGGTATCGATGGAGCACAGCTCGAATCGATTGCCGAGAGGATAATGCAGGTATATAAACTCGGTGTACAAGTTGCCGTGGTGGTCGGGGGCGGAAATTTCCTTCGCGGGGAAACA
>JAQTQF010000312.1 GCA_028712345.1 Phycisphaerae bacterium
TGTTCCTTTGGCTCGAACGACCGCCTTATCTGACTGGCATCTCGCCAGCTTTGGAAATCGTAATTATAGAATTGTCCCTGTTCGTAAGAGATGACTTCCGCAAAATCCCTGCATAAAAGACACAAAGCCCTTTTGACGCCGATAATGCGCAAAGGCATATAATGCTTGTTCAGTACAAGCACATTGCAATGCAAACCCGATTGTAACGCAGATAAAGCCATTTCCTCCTCACGGACAAAAACTTTTAACTGACAATTACCGGAAAACTTTTAACACTTCCTTAATCAGCGGCCGTCACGGCCGATTTGCACAGAATCACACATTACATTTAAAGCGGCGGAACAGTTTACTCTGCAAGTGCCACTTCGTCCGCTCGAGGACCCTTTTCGCCCTCCACTATCTCGTAGAGTACTTTGTCGCCCTGACTGAGTGAGCGAAGACCTTTGGCTTTGAAACTCGTGTGGTGTACGAATACATCAGGTTGGCCGCCGCCGTCAATAAAACCATAACCCTTTTTAGGGTCAAACCATTTAACAATTCCCTCTGCCATGAGGTACTCCTTCAAAAAAAACCGCTATCTCTCTTACCGGTCAGCCATATATTTTCCTGATATTTATGGCCAAGAAAATTTTTCTATTCTGTATCTGTTAAAGAGCTTGTGCCGCCGAGTTTTTCTTTCATAAGGCGACCCATCTTAAATTTTACCGTTCGTTTGGCCGGAACTTTTACTCTTTCGAGAGTTTTGGGATTCTGAGCGACTCTCGCCTCGCGGGTGCGAACCTCGAAAACACCGAAGTCGCGGAACTCCAGACGGTTATTGCGGCTTAGCTCTGAAATAATTTCATCAAGAAATGATTGCACAACTCGCTTGACCACGATTCTTTTAGCCTGTGTCTGTTCGGCGATCCGGTCAATTAACTCTTTCTTCGTTATTGTTGTCATGGTTTACCTCGTATCAACAGGAAGTTTCAGGATTTAGTTTGTATACGATATAGCCCTAAACACGCTTTCCGTACGCGACTCTTAAATTTTAAATATTACTCTTTAAAAGAGAATGCTCAAATTTTTTAAAACCGCAAATCACTATACAGCAAAGACTTCTATTCGGCAAGCAATTTTTATAGTATTTTTTTAAAATCAAAAAAACCGCCAAGGTGAGCAAGAATATCGTTTTTATAACAATTCGACAATCTTTTTAAAAACAGCGTAAAACAGCATAATTTCTTGACCTTTGCCCCAAAATCCGCCATAATCCCGCCTCGCAGTTGTTTTAAAGGAAAGGCCGCAAAATTGTCTCATAACATATTGTCAAAAAAGCAGTTATGCCCAAATGTTTATATGGCCGATATTTCTGCACCGCTCGTTGCCGCATCCGCCAAGCCTGGCCAATTTGTTATTGTATGTCTTTCAACGAGTTACAGCGAAAGAATACCCCTGACGATAGCCGGGCTCGACTCCGGTAAGGGAACTATCCGCCTTATTTGGCAGGCAGTTGGTAAAAGCACCGCCGAACTTGCCGAGCTGAATGTCGGCGACTGTGTGGAAAATATCCTCGGTCCGTTGGGCAAACCAACTCATATCGAAAATTTCGGTTCGGTCGTCTGCGTCGGCGGCGGTATCGGCAATGCTCCGTTGCTGCCGATTGCAACCGCAATGAAACAAGCGGGCAATAAAGTCATAAGTATATTAGGCTCAAGAAACAAAGAACTTCTAATCCTCGAAGATGAATTCAAAGCGGTAAGCGATGAATTGATTGTTGTTACCGACGATGGTTCTTACGGCAGAAAGGCTCTCGTTACCGGCCCACTCGAAGAAATATGCAAGGAGGGTTCAAAGCCCGGTCTTGCCGTTGCGATAGGCCCTGCAATAATGATGAAGTTCTGCTGCGAAGTTACCAAAAAATACAGCGTTTCGACCGTTGTCTCGCTCAATACTATAATGATTGACGGGACAGGTATGTGCGGCGGATGCAGAGTCGAAGTCGGTGGACAGACAAAATTTGTCTGCGTTGACGGACCAGAATTCGACGGCCATTTAGTTAATTTCGATTTAATGATGAAAAGGATGAATGCCTATAAGCATTTGGAAGCACAGGCGTTGGAGCAGTATAAAAAACACAAATGTAAAATCGGCCTTGATAAGTAATATGGAGTTATCGTGACAGAGCAGAAAAAACTTTTGGAAGAATTATTGGCAAAACATAAAGCCGGAACTTTGAGACCGGCCGAGCGTTATGAAATTCCGCCCCAGGCGATGCCCGCGCAGGACGAAGTTGAAAGACGCAGCAATGTCAATGAAGTTGCGACAGGTTATACCGAAACGCAGGCTCGACTTGAAGCTCTGCGATGTCTTGGCTGCAAAAACGCACCCTGCGTCGAAGGCTGTCCTGTGAAAATAAAGATAAAAGATTTTATTGCTCCGATAGTCGAAGGTGATTTCAAGAAAGCTCTCGACATTATAAGAGAAAATTCGCTTCTTCCAGCCGTCTGCGGCAGAGTTTGTCCGCAGGAGGTGCAGTGCCAGCTTCCCTGCACCGTAGGTAAAAAATTCAAGGATGTTGACAAGGCTGTTTCGATAGGCAGACTCGAAAGATTCGTCGCTGACTGG
>JAQTQF010000045.1 GCA_028712345.1 Phycisphaerae bacterium
CGCTGTTGACGAGCCGACTATGTCGATGACATTCCGCGTCAACGACGGGCCGTTTGCGGGCCTCGACGGCAAATACCTCACCAGCAGGCAAATTGGTTTGCGTCTCGAAAAGGAGCTTCAATCAAATGTTGCCCTGAGGGTCGAGCCCGGCAGAAGTACCGAAGAATTTAATGTTTCCGGCAGGGGACTTATGCACCTTGGCATACTTTTGGAAAATATGAGGCGCGAAGGTTATGAAATTTGCGTCGGCAAACCGAATGTAATTCTGAAGGTAGTCGAAGGAAGAAGACATGAGCCGATAGAACTGCTTGCCATAGATTGTCCCAATGATTGTCAGGGCGCGGTGATGGGCCTTTTGGGCGACCGCCGAAGTGAGATACTAAAAATAGATTCCAAAAGCGGAACAAGTGATTTTGTGCATATGGAATTTATTATTCCTTCTCGCGGCCTGTTCGGCCTGCACGCAAGAATGCTCAACGCTACCCAGGGCAGAGCGATTATGCACCATTCATTTGAAAGATACGATTTAATGAGAGGTGCAATCCCGCAGCGAAAGGCAGGCGTAATGATTGCAACCACTACCGGCCAGGTTACCGCTTACGCTCTCGATGCCTTGTACGACAGTGGTATATTCTTTGTCGAGCCGGGTGAGAAGGTTTATGACGGCCAGGTTGTCGGTGAGCACTGCAAGGAAAACGACATCCCCGTAAATGTCGTCAAGTTAAAGCAGCTTTCCAATATGCGGACTTCAGGCAAAGATGACGCGGCCAAAGTAAGACCTGCCCGCATAATGAGCCTCGAAATTGCGATGGAGTATATTCAGGAAGACGAGCTTGTCGAGATTTGCCCCGGTTCAATCCGCATCCGCAAGCGGTACTTAAAAGAAGAAGACAGACGCAGACAGGCTCGAAAAACAGCAGAATAGAAGATTTCTAATGTCTAACCACTCAGTTTGACCGGCTTTTTGCTGTCATTCTGAGTTCGCCGAAGGCGGACGAAGAATCTTGTTTTTTTCTTTACCCAGACCCTTCGTCCGCCGAAGGCGGACTCAGAGTGACAGTTTATATTTGTCTGATATAAATTATTTTGTCGTCCCCGGGGGCGTAAAAATCCTTCAGAACAGCTTCTTTTTTGTAGCCGAGATTTTCATAAAACTTCTGCGTCGATAGATAGCGAGCCATTCCGGATGTTTCGACGACAATCAATCGGCCGTTATCCTTTTTTATAAGCTCTGTTGCAAAATTCATCAGTTTTGTGCCGATTCCCCTGGCCTGACTGTTAGGGTCAACGACAATCCAAAAAATATCAAAAGTGCCGACCGTACAGGCCGTCGGGCCGAAACAAACCCATCCGATGGTCTTGTTGTTTTCAATCGCAGCATAAGAGCGATATTCGCCTTGGATGCCGCAAACGATAGAGTCGTCTAAAACTTCCTCTGCTATTATTATTTCTCCGGCGCGAAAGAATTTCGTATCCTTCAGCATTGTCATAATGGCGGGCTTGTCTTTTTTCTGAATAGGACGGATTGATATCATAAATAATTCTTAATTCTTAAGGGTATCTCTAAAAATATTACTTGTCATTCTGAGTCCGCCGAAGGCGGACGAAGAATCTCGTTTTTGAAACAATAATAGAGATTGATTCGTCGCTACGCTCCTCACAATGACATTTTTAGAGGTTGCCTTAATTTTAAATTTTGGTTTTGAGTTTTCAATTTTCACTTTTAAGCTTTTCAGCATTCTTTAATAATATTTCCACAAACTTCCTGTAACCTATGCCCGCATAATCAACCGCCGCGGCAAAACCGGCATCAGGCGAAATATCGGGATTGGGATTAACTTCGAGAACATAAGGCTTTCCTTCCTCATCAAGGCGGAAGTCAACGCGCCCATAATCCCGGCAGTCTAAAACTTTCCATGATGCAAGTGCATACCGCTGGACTATTTCAGCGGTCTTTTTCGACAGCCGGGCGGGAAGAATGCGGGGCGTATTATTATATGCAAACGAATCGGTCTGCCATTTGGCCTTGTAGTCCACGATTTTGGGCTCCTCCGCGTCAAACGCGCCAAAATCAATCTCCGCTATCGCTAAAACTTCAGCTCTTCCGTTCCGCTCAATCACAGAAACATTCAGTTCTCGGCTGGGAATAAACTGCTCGACAATTGCCGGCTGGCCAAATTGCTTGTGAATCTTTTCAATCGCGGCGGACAATTTTTTACTGCCGGCCTGAACGATTGAATCAGCGTCAATGCCTTCGCTCGCGTCGGAAAAGGCAGGCTTGACGATATATTTGCCCGGCTTAAGAGTCTTTGCGTAAATTTTCTCTCCAATATCAACCGTCACCCCTGCCGGGACGGCAATGCCCGCATTTTTAAGAATTGCTTTTGTCTGCGTTTTATTCTGAGCAAGCAGCAGGGCGGCCGTATCGTTTCCCGTAAACCTTCGGCTAAAGCAGCGGCAAATGGCAGGGACGAAACAAGCGTCTTTAATATCGGCAGCCAGTTCTTCAACAAGGTTAAAGATTATTTTCTGCTTATTGTCCTTGAGGATTTTTGGCAACTGCTCAATCGCCTTGATGCTTTTAACGCGGTATTTTACTTTCAGCTCCGCCAGAGCCTTGCGGACGGCATTGACCTGTTCGAGTACGCCGGCATTGCTTTCGGCAAAGTCTGCGGACTTAAAATCGTTATATAAAATCAGGACGGCCATTCTAAACCCCGGCTGCCCCCGCCAAAACGGGAATCGCAGGCAGCCTTTTTACGGCGCTGTTGATTATCGACCCGATTAATTCCTTATAGCTCATACCCTGCTGGGTCGCAATCATCGGCAAATCGGAATGCGCCGGATGAAGGCCGGGTAGCGGGTTTATTTCTATGAAACAGGGTCTGCCCTCTGCGTCGCAGCGAATATCAACCCGTCCGGTATCCCTGCATTGTAAAACCCTGTACGATTCAAGGGCAAGAGCGGTAATTTTATCCGCCAGCGGTTTTTCATTAAAAGGAATATAGTCGATAAGCTGTTCGCATCGTTCTTTGGCGTCGTAAGAATAGATATTGCCGTCGCTTTGCTTTCGCATCTTTATTTCCATCGTGCCGAGCACATAAGCGTCTTTTCCGCTGCCGAGTATCGCGGTGGTAAATTCTCTGCCGCAAAGAAACTCTTCAACTAAAACAGGCTGACGGAATTTTTCCAGTAATTGTTCACAGATTATTCTTAACTGTTCCGGATTTTCTATCCTGCTGTTTCCGTCTATTCCTTTTCCCGTCCCCTCGGCCAGCGGTTTTGCGAAAAGCGGATACTTCAAAGAAACACCAGCTATATCCTTTGCCGATTCGACAACCGCAAATTTTGGTGTTGCCAATCCTGCCGACAGCAAAACCCGCTTTGTCATCGCCTTGTCCAGTGTCATAGCGCAAACCAGCGGGTCGGACATTGTATATGGTATTTTATACGCTTCAAGAATCGCCGGAACCTGTGCCTCCCGGCTTCTGCCGGCCAGTCCCTCGGCGATATTAAAGACCAAATCCCATTTTCCGCCCGCAGCTAATCTTTGGCACAGCGAAAACACATTGCCGATTCGCACGGTCTTATAGCCGAGGCTTTTTATGGTATCTTCTATCGCCGAGATAGTCTCTTCCGAATCGAACTCGGCAATATCCTCCTCGCCGTAGCCTAATTTCGCATAATCGCTTCTCAGGTCATAAGTCAGACCTATAATCATTTTTTGATTTCCCTTAATTCAATCTTGAAGGATTCTGCAATGCCGTTGAAAAATGCCGTACATCCGGCCCTGAGGTTCTTTAGGCTGTAGCCGCCTTCCTGAACTATCAATGTCGGCAGACGCATTTGGCCGATTTGTCCGCCGATTTTCCGCAGCGAACCTGCCGTAAGTCCGAATGTTCCGGTTGGGTCTCCTTTCATCGTATCAAAACCCAGAGAAACGACAAGGAATGTCGGCTGAAACTTTTCGATAATCCTTATAGCCTTTTCGAGCGTCTGCAGATAGAGCGGCTCGGAGGCATTTTCCGGCAATGGGAAATTATAGTTAAATCCCAATCCTGCTCCGGCTCCTTTCTCGTCCGCAAATCCGCTGAAATACGGATAGGCAAAATTAGGATGTCCATGAATGCTGACCGTAAGCACATCATTTCGGTCGTAGAAAATATTTTGAGTCCCGTTGCCGTGATGAAAATCTATGTCGAGCGTTGCTGTCTTGCCGGTCTTGCTGAACAACTCCGCTGCGATTGCGGCGTTATTAAAATAGCAAAATCCTCCGAAAGACCGTTTTTCAGCGTGATGGCCGGGCGGCCTGCAGAGGGCATAAACAGTTCTTCTGCCCTTTAGCGTCTCTTCTGCGCCGCTAAGCGCAATATCTGCGGCCTGGCTGGCGGCCTGATAGGCGTTTTTGCTCAGCGGGGTAAAAGTGTCGATGCAGTAATAGCCGGCGCGAACGGCCAATTCTTTGGGTTTTCGTTCCGGCCTTCGAATGGGAAATACATAAGGATATACCGACTGGCTCTCTGGAATGTTTGTGCAGACGGTTCTGAGGTAATTGACAAAATCTTTATCGTGTACAGCCTTGATATAGCTTTCGCCGAAATGCTTTAACGGCACCGAATCGAACAGTCCGGCAGCTTCGGCAGCCTTTCGCAGTACGCCGACCCTTGCCGGCCTTTCAACATAGCCTTTGTCTCTTACATGATGCAATTCGTGTCTGGCGCCGAAAATAAGAGCAAAATGTTTCTGCATCGAAGCTGCTTTTGCAGGCGGTGAAAAATCCGGCTTTATATATTTGGGTTCTCTGACTCTTACCGGCTCGTCAATAATCGATTCGACCACCCGTTCGATATAGTCCTGATTTACCAAATGACTGTACTTGCGTTTTAGAATCAGCCTTACCGCTGCCCGGCAGTCGGATCGCCCAAGAGGTTTTCCTTTCCCCAAATCGTCGAACATTAAATAGGGAGCAGGGTCGCCGCCTATGGGCGTTTCAAATTCCGTACCTGTAATCGGTCTGATGCCGTACTGCTCATAGAATTTAAATCTAAGCTGGTTTTCCTTCAGCAGTTGAGGGTCTTTCACGATATTGGGGTCATCCGGCAGGACTTCCATATAGAGTCCCCGGCTGCCGCTTTCTTTTAAATAGTCCCGCACCGCTTCGAACAGTGCGCTTCCTATGCCGCCGCCGCGAATATCTTTGCGGATTGCGATAAAATCAAGAAGGCTGCTGTTGATTTCAGGAAAGTGCAGTACCAGTGCAAAACCGGTTACATTGCCCGAAGCTCTTTGGCTTATGAAAATTTTGCTTGTGTAGCCGTACTTGAAAGGATTATCGAGCATATCCGGGATTTTATCCGCATATTTCGCAACTGCCGCGAAATTCTTACGAAAAATCTCCTGAACCTGTTTTAGACAGTCTTTGTCCAAAGGCAGAATCGAATTGTAAATCAGCCTGATTCTAATCACCGATTAGCGTCTCCCTGAGTTCTTTTGCAATCATACTTAGAAATTGAACTCTTCCTGAACCATTGAGGTATTCTTTTTCCTGACGATTGTTTTTCGTCTTTGATGCCGTTTGGTGTTTTCAGGCACAATGACCGAACTTCTGCCGCTCGCCAAATCCCAGACGGATTTAACGGCGGTTTCGCCTGCCGGTATTTCCATCGGCCTCTCCGCACAGGACGGTTCAGGATAATTGACCATCATACCCTCGAAATTTCTCAGTACGGTATGCGTAGGGCTCATCGAGACGATATAATTCGGCAGAACGGGGATTTTCCCTCCGCCGTGCGGCGCATCGACGACGAATGTCGGAATAGCAATCCCGCTCAATCGCCCGCGAAGATATTCCATTATCTCTATACCCCTGCTCAATGGCGTTCTGAAATGCTCAACGCCCTTTACAAGGTCGCACTGGAACAGATAGTAAGGCCTAACCCGCATCCTTATCAGCCCTCTGCAAAGCTGTTCAAAGGTCTGCGGATTGTCGTTAATCCCTTTCAGCAGAACGGATTGGTTGCCAAGCGGAATTCCCGCATCGGCAAGCTTTGTACAGGCCGCCGCCGCCTGGGCGGTAAGCTCATTAGGATGGTTAAAATGGGTGTTTATCCAAATCGGGTGATATTTCTTCAGCATACTTACAAGCTCATCGGTAATCCTCTGCGGCAGAACTACCGGCGTTCTTGTGCCGATTCGGATAACCTGAACGCTTGGTATGCTCCGCAGAGCGATTAAAACCCTCTCGATAGCCTCGGTGTTCATCGTCAAAGGGTCGCCGCCGGAGATAATCACATCGTGAATATCCGGATGCGTTAAGAGGTATTCGTGTACCTGTCGGAGTCTTTGCTGTGAAATTGTGCTCTCCGTCGTACCGGCAACCCTTTTCCTTGTACAGTGCCGGCAGTACATCGAACAGGTAGTCGTCGCGATTATTAAAGCCCGGTCGGGATAGCGGTGAACAAGGCCCGGAACGGGCATATCTTCATTTTCTTCCAGCGGGTCTTCGCTCAGACAGGCTGTCTCAGCCAATTCTCTGACCTGCGGTATACTCATCGCGAAAATCGGGTCGGATATGTCAAGCTTGCGAATTAAAGAAGCATAATAGGGCGTAATTGCCATAGGGTACTTCTTTATAACGGTGGGAAGAAAATCGTTGTTTTTGAGGTTTGGAAACAGCTCGTAAAGACCAGCCAAATCCCGAATGCGATTAGCTATCTGCCATTTCCAGTCATTCCAGATATTGTTGTTTTTATGGCCGATTAGGCCAGGCTCGTCAGAGTCAGAGACATTTTGACACTTAGCGGGCGGAGGCTCGTCCGCCTTTTCTGCGCTTTCGGGCAGATGACAAAGTTCATACATACACCATTTCCTTAAAAAAGATTAAATTGAGTACCCGATGGGCGGGGGAACTACGCTTCTTAAATGCTCATCTTTACCGGAATTAATTGCTGTGCACATTCAATCGGCGCCAAAGCATCTATGACCAGCCAGCCGGTCAACAAAACCGGCTTTCAGCAATGTGGTCTTCATAAGACAGAGGATATATCTATCTGCGGGTAAATGTTCAATAGAAAAAATTCAATTTTGTGATTTTTTTAAAAAATTACGACTGTTCTCCCCTCAAAGCGGCTGCCGGTTTCCGCAAAGGCCGGCCTGCCGAGTCGCAGTTCGCTGTGTTTATATGCGTTATTTAACGGTAATGTCCGTCTCCGCTTGCGCTTCGACGCGACAGTCTTCGTTCTTTGGCAGGCAGCGAACGAAGACTGGAGGCGGCGGGAGTCGAACCCGCGTCCCGAGATGTTTCAAAACAGGCTTCTACATACTTAGTTATTCATTTGAATCTCGCCTTAGTGAACGCCGAATAACAGGCTTTCACCTTGGCCAGTTCGCATTGTTTCGTTCTGCTCGGGCGAACAGCCTTACAGAACTATCCCGCATTTCGGCGCCCTTATGAAACCAGCGGGAGTGATCCCACAGGACGAGCCGCTTATTTAAGCAGCCATTCGTAATTGGTAGTTGCCAATTAAATTTGTGTCGGATGATTAGCCAGGCCAACCGACATCCTGGATATGCAGCCTATCTCTCTACCCATCCGGTCGAAGCCTTTCGCCCCCGGATTAGTCGTTAGTATTTGATTGTTAGTATTTAGTGCCGTTTTAAAAAATAAACGAATTTTTTTGAACTGGCATTAGTAACCGGTCTTTAGAGTGGTCTTAAATGCCGGTAATTAGTCAAATACCAAATACTATATACCAAATGCTAATCTGAATTTTCCAAAGAACATCTTTAATTCATACATACCCTGACATTATATCATAGACAGTTATAAAAGTCCAGAATAACTATGTTTATGAAATTTCTGTTTTTCTGTGCGACGGAAATTTCATTGAATTCGCTGCCTTTTTCCGATATAATAATTGTAACAAGGTTGCCCCTGCGATGTGCGACAGGAAGGCTGATATTTGAAGAACCGATGCCCATATTTTAGGGAGTCGGAACCTGCCGGCTCGAAAATGCCCTCTTACGGGGGACTTTCGGACGCTTGAAGCTGACTTGCCACTTTAAAATACTGGGTTCTTTAAATTCCTTTCCATCGGCACCTGCGGAGGTTTCCAATTATAAAAAGGTCTGTGCTTGCAGACCTTTTTTTATTATCCAGTCTGTTTTGTGGAAAACCACTATGAATGTCATTCTGACTCCGCCGAAGGCGGACGAAGAATCTCAGTTTTCCGAATTATCAGAGGTTCCCTTAAGTCTCAAGTCTAACTCTCCCGTTGCTTGACATTCGTCAAGTAACGGTTTTTCACTCAAAAATTATTCAATCTACAATCTTAAATATCCCTTGGTCCTATAACTCCATCTATATTTTCGCGATATAGATATTAAGAGCAAGCCCCCGAATGTCGATAAAGTAAGTGTCTGAAATGCGACAACTTACGGAAATTTGTATTTAGAACAGGACTCTGATATGCAAAAGATACGGAATTTTACAGTTCTCCCGGCACTGCCGGATACACTCAAACCCCTTCGCAAAATCGCCGGAAATATGTTCTGGTCGTGGAACCCCGAAATCGTTGAACTGTTCCGCCAAATAGACCCGGAAAAATGGAATCAGTGCGGCCACAATCCCGTCAAGCTGCTCGGCACTGTCAGCCAGAGCAGACTCAACGACCTGTCAACAAAGCAGGGATATTTATATCAGCTCAAACAGGCACAGGAAAAACTCGAACACTATATGACTTCTGACGGCTGGTTCGACAAGGTTTGGAGCAAACCGCAAAAGCCGGTCATCGCATATTTCAGTCTTGAATTTGGAATACACGAATGTCTGCCGGTCTATTCAGGCGGTCTGGGCATCCTTGCCGGCGACCATCTCAAGAGCGCATCGGATTTGTCGCTGCCTCTTGTCGCAATGGGACTGATGTATCAGAAAGGCTACTTCAGACAGTATCTCAACGCCGACGGCTGGCAGCAGGAACGATATGAAGACAACGACTTTTATAATATGCCCGTCGAGTTAGTAAAAAAGAAAAGCGAAAAACCGCTTACGATAAAACTTGCCTTTCCGCAACGACAGGTCGTCGCCCAGATATGGAAAGTAACCGTAGGCAGAGTAAAGCTGTTTCTTTTGGATACCAATGTAGCGGCAAATTCCGCTCAGGACAGGCTGATAACGAGCGCACTTTATGCCGGCGATTCAGAAATGAGAATCCAGCAGGAAATACTCATAGGCATCGGAGGCCATAAAGCCCTTTTGGCTATGGGATACGAACCTTCCGTTTGTCATATGAACGAAGGACACGCCGCGTTTATGGCGCTGGAAAGGATCAGGCATCTGTGTTCGACGAAAAATCTATCCTTCGATGAGGCTCTTGAAGCCACGAAGTTAAGCAATATTTTTACGGTACACACACCGGTAAAGGCGGGAAATGACGAATTTACTCCGGAACTTATGACAAAATATTTCAGTGGATATTTCCCTGCTCTTGGACTGAATAAAAATCAATTCCTTGCGCTGGGCAGGGTCAATGCCGACAGGGAAAGCGAAACATTCAAAATGCCTGTACTGGCTCTTCGCACGAGTAGTTATAAAAACGGCGTGAGCAAACTTCACGGCAAAGTCTCGCGGGCGATGTGGGCTGATTTATGGCAAAAACTCCCCGTGTCAGAGGTTCCGATTCTTTCGATAACCAATGGAATACACGCAAAGAGTTTTATCTCGTCGGAATTAAATTCTCTTTATGAAAGATATCTCGGCTTTAACTGGGCAGAGGAAATTGCTGACGAATCTGTATGGAAGGGAATGGATCAGATACCTGATGAGGAGCTTTGGCGCATTCATCAGCGCAACAAGGAAAATCTGATAAGTTTCGTTCGCAAGCAGATAAAGCAGCAGATGCAGCGCCGCGGCACTTATCATACCGAACTTGGCTGGGCAGAAGAGGTTCTCGACCCTGAAGCTCTGACCATTGGTTTTGCCAGAAGATTTGCTACCTACAAACGGGGCAATCTTCTGCTTAAGGATACGGAACGATTCATCAAACTCCTGAACAAAACCGACAAGCCGGTACAGATTATTTATGCCGGCAAGGCACATCCAAACG
>JAQTQF010000313.1 GCA_028712345.1 Phycisphaerae bacterium
CTCCGAATTGAGAGGTTGTTTTTCGCATCGGTCTAGTCGTCGCAACCATTCTGGTAGATAGTTCATTCAGTTTCTCTAAAAGCGCTTTTTGAAGAGTGTCGGCATTCAGATTGTCATCACCAAGCACCGCGCGGAATGATGTTCCGGAAACGGGGACGTTCCACACGGCCTTTAATCGAGCCAAATCAACTTCCGGAGAAGCTTTGTTCAGCACCTCGATCAATATCTCCATACGGTTTACTGCCTTAGGACGTGGCTCAGTCCCCTCATACCAGTCGTAAACTGTCTTACGAGTAACACCAAACAATTCGGCCAATTGTGTAATTGATAACGCAAGGCAATCCTTAATCAAATCCAAACGCTCTGCTATAGCAACAAGCTGTACATTAAATGTTTTTTGTGGTGTTTCAGTATGTTGATCTTTGCAGAGTTCGATATGAACTCGTCGATCATCGACTAATAATTCGTAACCACTATTTGTCTTCAAAAGCTGGGTTGTGTGGGCAATGTTCAGTGACGATAAAATTGTTTCTCCCCAGCCAGTAAGCAATTCAGAACTGGATTCAGATACTACGATCGCTTGTTCAGTGTGAATATCGGTTCCGGCCATAATCAAATCTCACCTTTCCAAGTTTTGAAAGCGTAGTCAGTACAAACATCATTATGCCGGAAAAAGTCATTTGCTATTTGATGTAAATTTCTGAGTTGATTCAATACCATCTCTTTATCCATCCGCGTTGGTGTCGAATAAACTTTGTAAGCGTCTATATCTAATAAAATTCCATCATTCAGCTTATCCAATCTAAGCGTGCTTCCAGGCTCCGAACTCATGGTTAAAAGACTAATCATATCCTCTGGAACGGCAAGTGCGTCAGGTTGGCTGGTGCAACGCACCCGCAAATCATAGTCGCCGGACTTGTATGATCCAACATAAACGCATCCAACATCGGTAATTCCAGAGAAGTTGGCAGTTAATAGATGCTCCAAAATATATTGTTTGCGATCTTCTCCTTCTCTTACTTTTATATGATCGACATAGCGAACGCCTGTGTTTGTCACATCCATAAAACGCATGTGTTTCAAGAGAATGCTCAAACATTTCTCCAATACGGCTTCAAATTCGGTGTATCGGGTATATTTGTTAGAAAAAACAAGTAATTGATCTGGAGCCAGGTGTATGCCTAACTTGCGATTACTCGACAAAAGCATCCATAACTTTGTCACATTTTCACCTTGCATTCCAGGAATGGCCCTTTGAACCTGTATAGTCTGAATTAGAGGAGTGATCTCTCTTAATTCATCATGTATTTCATCAATTTTTTTAGCCAAAACTTGCCATGGGGCAAAGCGGATTGAAGCAATTGCGTACATAAGCGGAGAATTTGGCAGGATACCTGTTCTATTAGTCATAGTGATACCGCTCTCATCAGAATAGTTAAGTTTGTGTAACTAATGTTGCATAAGTATACACATAACTAAACATAAAGTAATTAGCATTACATCATATTTTATTGATGAATTTGTTTCATAAGTGCTTCTTAGGATGTAAAGACATAGCAATAATTGAATGCCTATGGACTTTTTGGCACTTACTGATTCTTGGTCGATAAATTTTGTTATGTATAAGTCAACTTCTGTCTTTGATTGATGCGACTGTCCGTTTTTGGCCGAAGGCGGATAATTACAGTTTCAGATATTGTCAAAAAGTCTGAATTATTCCCTTACCATCTTAGTTAAAATCTGAACTAATACAGCCTGATCAAGCTCAAGTGAAGTTCTTGAGATTTCGCATGCAAAATAACCTGATAGTCACTTTTACCAATTTTAGTGGAGTCTGCGTAGCAAAAGTATTACTAGGGCATATTCGAATTGATAATTTGCTGGATGCGTAGCTCCGCCCCGTCTAGTTCATGGTCATACACCGTAGTTCGATAAGCGCTGCCCTTTACCGTAGTGAAAGAGGTCAATAGAGGCTGGCCCGGTTCAGTAATGTTGATGCGGGTGACAGTGGAGAGTCCGGGCTGTAATGGGTTCTCCTTCAGTTCTTTTGGATCCAGGGCAATGCGTACCGGTATTCGTTCAGCAATATGAATAAAGTTACCGGTGGCGTTTTCCGGCGGCAGTAATGCGAAGATGCTGCCGGTGCCGGGGCTGAGTCCTTCCACCTTGCCGTGATAGATAACCTCATCCTCATAAACGTCGGCCTTGATTTCCACTGATTGTCCGGGGCGGACTTTGTGAATTTTGGTTTCCAGGAAGTTGGCTTCAATCCAAAGATCATCGAGCGGGATAATGGCAAGCAAGGGAGTTCCGGCTTTGACGTTGTCCCCTATCTGGACTTGACGCTTGGCGATATAGCCTGACATCGGCGCCACAATATTGCGCCGGTAAAAATTAAGATAAGCTTGCCTTACCTGGCTTTTAGCTTTTTCCACGACAGGATGGTTCGGGATAGGCGTGCCAAGCACTTCAGCATTGACTCCCACGAGTTCGGCCCGCGTCTCGCCGATCGCGGCTTCCAGCTCTCTCGCTTTATCCTGGGCGTTCTGCACTTGCTGCTCTGAAACTGCGCCGTCACGGGCAGCCATTACAAATCGCTGA
>JAQTQF010000314.1 GCA_028712345.1 Phycisphaerae bacterium
TTTGCTGTCCACAAACTCCTAGCGATGGAAGGCCGCAATACTGCGCCGGCACATCAACCAGCCCTAGATGCGTCACGGATTACAATTATTCCACACGAACTGATAGCGCGTATAAAGAGGTATGCGCTTATGCGTATGGGAGAGAAGCTGTTGGCGGTTATAATATAAACTTAGGCCCTTATTCTAATGATACATACGCTAATCTTTATAACCAATGCCCGGGCGGAACATTATCTAATAGTTATTATGACAGCTATTATTACAGATTTCATGTCGCTTCTTTTATGTCTCCGAGAATCCATTCCAATCTAACTACTTCAACAGGATATGTAGATGCCTGCCTTGACTGCTGCGCTCCTCCAAACAAGCCTTGCGGAGGATACACGGCACCGACAAATAAAATATCAGATCTTTGCTGCGCGCCGGATCAAATATGCATTAATAATACTTACAATGATAATTGGTCTCCGATTCCATATTATTGGCGATCTGATGGCTCTTATAATTCAAATTCTTATTCGAATATATATAATACATACAACACGCAGTGCTGTCCGAGCAACTCAGTTGTCTGCGGAGAACAGGGAAGTCAAATTTGCTGCAACAGCAATCAAAAATGCGGCTATGCCCCACGAAATTATTTAAATAGCATATATTGGCCCAACCTTTCTTATAACTATTGCGTTGATAATTGTCCTGAACCGCCAAAACCGGTTTTCTGCCAAGGCATCGGCGATTCTGTTGACAGCAAAAATATCGTATGGAAAGACCCGATGGATTATTGGCCGGAACTTCCTAATATTCCTTTTCCTTTAAATCCTTCATGGATATGGTCTCGTTTTGATTCTGTAGGATTTTACAATCAAAAAGATGAATCTTACAGCGGAGGCAGCGCTTTAATGTCTTCGTTCAAGCATGATAAAAAAATAGCAGCAGAAAACATCGCTGGTTACGCCTCTAATACTTATACGATCTCGGGAAAATTCAATGTCAAAGGGCCAGGGCTTATAAGATTTTATTATAAAACTTCTTCTTACTATAATCCCGGGCAGGAGCCGTTTAAAGTCAAATGCAAAGTATCCGAAGAATGGCCTCTGCCAGCAACCTCATGGGATTTTCCTTTGCCAGGATCTTCATTTCCTATGAAAGACTGCTTCCCTGGAGAAATGGTCCTTGAGCCGTCAACTGACTGGAAAAAAGTAGAAATCTCTGTGCCGTCTGTCGATACATATACCAATGAGCTTAACGGTTTAATTTCTTTTTCTTTCGGCCCGGAAGTAGCAATATCCTTTACATATGTTACTCAAGCCAATCCGCAGCAAAACGATGATTGCATATATGTCGCCCTAGACAAAGTTGACTACTTCCCTAGCGGCGCAACCGAATGCGAAGGAAACCCGTGCCCGTCGGAGAAAATTGAAAAGAAACTCCAGGAAGTAAATGAAATCGTTGACGGAAAATCAGTCCAAAATGCAGATTGCGGCCCTTCATTAAAAGACGGCAGCCCTAATCCGGATTTCCCGGCCTGCGAAAGCGCGGTAAAAAAGGAGGGGATAAGGGATGTTGTTGAAGGAAAATACAACCCGTCGGATAATAAAACTGAGATAGAACAAATAGGAGTAAAATCATTGATAAGCGAATTAATACCAAGCATTTATAAAGATTTGAGCCTGGTGAGAGAAACGATGAAAACCTGCTTTTACGAACCCGGAGGCTCATCTGTAGCCCAAAGCTGCGAGCTGGTTAGGAATGAAGTCGGGCCTGACGGGAAACTGATCAAAAACTGCTGTTATAAGGAATGCTATATGCAGGATTGCCTTGCATCGTGCTATCTGAAAAAAGACAGGAAAGATTACAAGAGCTGCCTTTTTTCCTGCTTATCGGAAAAGCAAACAGAGGAAGATAGAAGCGCGGCAAATAGCAAATCATTCGGAATTCAAGGCATAGATTCATGCCGTGATTCGCTTAATTTTTACTGCTGTACGATACCGAAGCAATAATTTAAAAATAATAAACTTCCAATGAGACAATTTTCAAGCCGAAACCATATAAAAATACTGCTTTCCGCATTTATCCTATTTGCAATTGCCTTGCCTGTTTTGGCTTTGGAAGTCAATTATCCAACAGTGGGAGGCCAGACTCCCGGAGAATCCCTGACAGGATATATAAGGTACGTATTTATCTTTATCGCATCGCTTGCCGGAATTATGGCCGTAACGGTATTGGCTATTGGCGGAGTCCAATATATGACTTCTGTCGGAGACGTGGCGAAGATGAAAAGCGCCAAATCGAAAATAATGTCTTCATTATTTGGCATACTCCTTCTTTTAAGCTCGTATATAATCCTTAATACCATTAATCCGAATCTCACCAACATCGAAGAACCGACTCTAATCCAATTAGCCTCAGTGCCACTGCCTGTGGCGCCTATATCATCCGTGCCTACTGCCGACCTTCTGACAAGGATAAAAATATTGGCTGAAGATACCCGCCAAGTGCCGGATATAATCTATAATACAGCTAAGGTTATATCAGGGTATACATCTTCCTGCGATTGCGATAACACGAAACCGATGTGCTCGTGCG
>JAQTQF010000315.1 GCA_028712345.1 Phycisphaerae bacterium
ATATACGGATGCGTTTTGGGTGTTGCCTGCTTCGGTGGATGTACATTTGTTGTTTGCTTTTTAACTTCTGATGACTCAATTTTATCCAGCCGCGTTGGGATGGTAGCGTCACTGAAAATCGCATCATCGAGCCCTGCTTCTATTAGATGCCTAGTCCATATAGTTAGCACATTATCATTCGGCATTGCAGTCGCTGGCACCGGATGAACGATAGTCGGTTTAAGGACCGTCTCAATCTCATTCTGAGAAATTACAAACTTACGTGCATAATTCCTGTCACGCTCTATGATAATTTTGGCTTTGGACAAAGTCGCATCCATCTGCGCTGACAAAGCAGTTACAAAAAAAAGGTAGTTGTTCCATTGAAAGCTCTTATCTCCCTTAAAGTAGTGGCCTCCAATGACACGGTCCTGATAGCTCGTCAGCAACTCTTGAGTTGACGGCAATTGATTTGTTACATCGACGTAGTATGCAGCAAACTGACGGTCGTTATATTTCCGTGTGAAGCGGACAATTGACTCGCCGATTTGTTCACTGTCCGGATATTTTTCGAAGATACGATCTTTAATCTGTGAGAATGTCGCGTTCATGATTCTCTCCCAATATCGAACCCAGGCGTTGTTCGCGTTTGATCAATTTTTACGAAACGGTATGCCTCGAAAGGTGATATATCATCGCCATCGCGAAAGAACACGACTAGGCGCTGCCTTGCGGTTATGCAGTCATCGGGATCCTTATAATGACGACGAAGGAATTCGGCCATCCGCACCGCAGTTGCCTCCACTTGTTCTTTGCTAACATCCTCCCCCATATACATAACAGTTGCGCGCTGACCTTGATCAGATATTACGTTTTGATGGGGGAATGCTACTGTCCAGTCTAATTTGAAACCGCTGTTGAGGTCATCAAGTGCTTTTGGAAGCTTTGTCCCATCTTTCAGAATTGTCCAGAGGCGTTTTAGTCGCCTAAGTCTCTGATTCTTGAAATCAATAACACAGGGGTCCTTGTCCATACAGAATGTGAGTCGTCGAATCACTTCAGACGAATCAATAACAAATGAATCCAGTTGCTGAAGGTTATGCCAGTTTTCCACACATATAGTATTACCTGTGCATAGCGCAAGCAAACGCTCCGTTGACACAGGGCTGGCTTCTGCAAGTCGTTTTAACTCTTCCTTTGCATCACCACTTTCGTGAACAACTAAAGTAAAACCATCTGATAATTGCTCCTTAGCATTCCACACCTCATCAACTTGGCACCAGAGGCGAGTTTCTGTGAGTTGCGGACCGCGGAGTCGAGATACAGAATTCGCAACGTTGAGATGGAAGACTTTTGTTGCCGTCAGAATGAAAGTTGCAGGACAATAGTTGAAAAACAGCGCATGTGACCGCAACACATTAGACCATGTATAGTAAAGGCCACGCTTATGGTTTGCGCATAGGGTCGCATCCCGATCATCATATTTATCAGGCTGCAAGTACCAGGCAGAACCAGCAATGTTATGCCACGGTTTACGGTTTGCTCCGCAGCACTCGTGAACATTCTCAGCCCAATTCAGACAAATAAGCTCAGTTGCATGACCCCCACAATAAAACAACGCTTCGCGGTATTGCTTATATTGTACTTGGCGGGGCTTGGGATTTAGCTGAATGTGAATGATAAGTGAGCGGTCATAACTTGATTGTGCGTGGCCTTCATTAAAAAACGGGAAGGCATCCGAACAAATGAAGGATAAAAGTTTAATCTCTTGTCCATCAGAACCACCAAACCTATAAATCTTCTTACCCTTCTGAAGTCCATTAATCTCAAAATGGTCGTTATCTGCCATTGGCGCAGTTTTAAATTGCACAAGCACAACCAGTTTCAAAGTCTCGCTCTCATCTTGACGAGGAGCAAGAAAGACGTAGGCAAGTGGATCAGTGAATCGCGTTGAATCAGGAACAAGTGTTTCGAATATCAGTGTTGCTTTAGCGCTAAGGTCATTCTTCAAATTGGCAAGCTCGCTATATTTTATACTCTCACAACCAAGAGCCCATAACTTGCCTTGGGCAGGATGGATATCCGAGTTTATCGCGTCTTTTAACACCTCCCACGGCATCGAATATTCAGGTGTGACCACCAAATCAGCTTGGCAGGCCTGCGCATCTTTCAAAAAACAACTGAACTGTTTATAAGCTAGTGAACGATCTTTATTTTTAACACCCTCGTGGCTACCTTCAATTTCCCCTTTTGGTTGTAGAAGCATGACCTTGTAGTTTGCTTCATTAGGAATCAACGCATCGAGTATGGGAATGCCCAGACTTCTTTCCGCCAATACGGAGTCGATGTCAGTAATAACCATTGTTATACCTTAAACACCTTCATTACCTCACTTCACATCCCGAAATAGTCGGGACTTTGAGATGTAGCCCGCCCAATGTGGACACGACAAAACATCTTTGCAGTTAAAAGCAATATACGCTCGGAATTCAAACATCTCTCCAATCCGATTCTTATACCCCTGCCGCTTCCTATTCTCTTCACTGAAAACAACACTTCTACGGCGCATCAATCCCAAAAACATTATCAATGCGAATAAGTTTA
>JAQTQF010000316.1:0-1356 GCA_028712345.1 Phycisphaerae bacterium
CACTACGGCCACGACCAGACAGGCTATCGCAATCCTGTGCCAGAGCAGGGCTATGGTTTCATCAATAACTGACAGGGAAAGCGATGTCCTGACAATCCCAATAGTCTGCCCCATGTCACCAGCCACAGAAACCGCAACATACATCATCCTTTTGCCAAGAGTGCGACTGTATCTTGTCGATACGCCCACACCTTTTATTACAGCGTCACGAATCTCAGGCCTGTCGGCGTGATTTTCCATATTCGCAGGATTTTCTTCAGAATCTCCACTCACCCTGCCGTCCGGCAGAACGAAAGTCATACGGTAACCAGCACCCTTCCCCGAAGCTTTACAAAAAACATCTATCTGCCGGCCAGCAGCTGAATTCTCGTCATGGCCTGCTGTCAACGTTGTCCTGAAATGTTCAGAAAGAATCCTGGCAGCCGAAGTTAATTCAGCCCTGGCCTGATCATGATAGAAACGGCTTATCAATACTGTCGCATATGAAGCAACCGCCACAATGGCAATAACCGCCACCAGCAAGAACGAAGGAATAACCTGCGATATCAGGCTTCTCTTTTTCATTTCATGACTTCAAAAGCGTTTTTGACAGGATAACAGGATTAACATTTTCTTAAAAATCCACTTTGTTTTCCCTATCAGTCAATTTCCGAACCTTTCTCTTCACCTCGACCTTTGTCTCGCCGAAATTAACAAGCAACCCCACGTCAAAACCTGTAGCAACAAGATAATTAACCAGCTGAACTTCATGAGCTTTAACCAGCCTCGCCACCGATTTAAGCTCAACAATAACCCTGTTTTTCACAATCAAGTCTGCCACGAAGTCCCCAACATTTTGCCCATTGCAAGCAACTGCTATTGATTTCCGGGACTCCACTTTCAAACCAGCATTATCCGGTTCAATCATCAGGCATTTCTCATAGACCGATTCCAGGAAGCCAAACCCCATTGAGTTATAAACTTTATAAGCACACCCTATTATTTTACGTGTTAATTCCTCTGATTCCATGTCTTCCGGCTTCCTTGCAAAAGATCAACAAGATCATGCAATCCTGTCAAACCATTCCTCTCAATCTTTAAACCTGTAACCAACACCGCGCACCGTCTCAATGCTATCACCAGATTTACCCAGCTTCTTCCTCAATCCTACAACCTGCACATCCACCGACCGGTCCGTCACCGGATAATCACTGCCGCGCACCGCATCCACTATCTGGTACCGGCTGAATACCCAGCCCGGCTTCTGCGCAAGGAAATACAGAATCTGAAACTCCGTGTAGGTCAGCTCGACGGGCTTGCCCTTTACCAGTACTTCCCTTCTCTTCACATCAATCTGGAGCTCATCAATTTTGATCG
>JAQTQF010000316.1:1366-2578 GCA_028712345.1 Phycisphaerae bacterium
ATCCTGCGACTGGCTTTTCCTTCTCAATACGGCACGAACCCTCGCAACAAGCTCCTTGGGGCGAAAAGGTTTCACGACATAATCTTCAGCCCCGAGCTCCAAGCCCGCAACTACATCCGACTCTTCGCCTTTTGCGGTAACCATGATAACCGGGATGTTTTTCGTCTTCGCATCGGACTTCAAATTGCGACACACCTCAAGACCGTCAATCTCCGGGAGCATGACATCCAGAAGGACAATATCAGGCGATGCAGACTGTGCCTGCTTGAGGGCCTCCTCTCCCGTAAGCGCCTTGACCACGGAATAGCCTTCCTTCTTCAGGTTGAAGGAAATCAGCTCCATGATGTCTTCGTCATCCTCCACAACAAGTATTTTTTTTGTGCTCATAAATCAGCTCCTACTGGATTCCATGCAAACTATAGCCGATAACCCAAGAAGTTCAAAGAACCTCTTTCAGATTTTCACCTCTCCCAATGATCAGGGACAAGAGCGCCACAGTTAATGTCTTTCGAAACAGATGCTCGCACATTCTAACCAATTTTTAACAAGCCCCTCACACGAAACACATCGACATACTTGAGAATTACATCGAAATGAAGAATAAAACTAATATTGCGATTCACGAAAGGATATTGGATGAACAATATCGGATATATATTTACAGATGATGGATATCCAGAATCCTGCGATTACGACAACAACTACATCGCATATGATCCGAAGATACCCGGCAGTTTCAAACATGCTTTTGAGGAGATTAACGGTCAACAGCAAGGGACTCTCAGAAATAAAGGCGCTTTAAATATATTACTGCAGCCGCGAGGTATACCAACAAAGATATTAAACCTTCTTAAAACAAACGCACTAGAAGCCCAAGACTGCATAAAAACATTCCCTGCAAACATAGGCAAGCCGCACCTATGCTTCATTCTGGACCGATTCTCCAGGACTTATAGTAATGCCCGCACGAACAACACATCAATAAACGAAGAAATCAACAAAGCATACTTCAGCCACCCCGCGAACAAGGATATTTGCAATCTGGTTAAATCGTTAAGAATAATCATCCAGACAGCCAGGACATTTATCAGGAAACTTTTTCTTCTTACCAGCCACATAGACATGGACGAATTGGCCGAATACACCAATTTGATTACACGGATTTCCGACACCATAACCGACATGATGATAACTTTTTGTCGGAATAATGAC
>JAQTQF010000046.1 GCA_028712345.1 Phycisphaerae bacterium
GATATACTCAACGCATTCGGCGATACCGGCAGCGGCGAGATTAATTTCTACGCAAACGGCAGTTCAGCAAACCCCCTGTTAGTCATCAATTTTGGAAGCGGTTATGTAGATACATTTAACTTCGGAGCCGATGCAATATTTATCGCCAACAATGTTACAATCACGGGTTCTCAGATTACAGGAGACCTTTCAGACGAATCTTTCTCCTTCGCCTTTGCCAACCCGGCACATCTGGAAGGCAGCGAAGATTGGAACGACGGATTTACCGCCACGGCAGCATTTACATCTTCAGCCGTTCCAGAACCGGCAACCATCGCTCTGCTAACTCTTGGCGCTTTGAGTCTGATTAAAACAAAGAAATAAACAAAAAGTAAATACGACTATTACGACAGTTTAAGTCGTGAATAAAAGGCAAGGCTCTCTAAAGCGTTTAGGGAACAATAAATAGGAATTTGGCAAAAGGAAAAGGGAAAAAGTTATGAAAAAGAAAACAATTTCGACAGTGGTGGTATTACTTTTGATTACCGCGAGCGTCTCGGTCGGTTCCGTTATACTCTACACTCCGCCCGCAGGAGATGCAGCATTTTACTGGAACAGCAAATATGGTTACGACAGCTATACAACAGGAAACACTGAAATGGGCATCTACCTCGATATGGGGGGAACCTATGGAAACGACCGCACCATTTCGATTTTTGAAATCCCAATCGCAGCTCTTACAGGTCAAACGATTGAAAGTGCGACACTTGAAGTTAATGCGCTCTCTTTCGGCACAAACTATTACTATGGTTCTGCTGCTATCGGCTGGCTCAATACAGGCACAATGACTCTAACAGGAGACATCGTTGCCGACGGCCTTGGCGCACCAGCCAAAAGCGTCCCAGGCGGATTTACCATCTATAACAGTGATTATACCTACACGCTGGGTCTTAAGCAGTTCGATGTCTCAACCTGTGTTCAGGCAGACCTTGACGCAGGCCGCACATATTCGACATTTGTTATGTCCGGCTCAAGGGAAACCTGGGGTTCCATTTACACCGCTGAAAGCGGCTCGGGACCAAGAATCATTGCTGCCGTTGTTCCAGAACCGGCAACAGTCGCACTGCTAACTCTTGGCGCTTTGAGTCTGATTAAAAGAAACAAAAAGTAAATACGACTATCTTGAACCTCTGGGCCGTGGACAAACGGCTCAGAGGTATTCTTTAAAAGATTAAGGAGACGATTTTAGTAACTGGCGGGTTGAAGAAAAAAGGATTTGTCGACCCTGCCGTATTTGACTGGAGAAGAAGAAATGAAGACTGGAAGAGGAAAGTTATCCTATGTGATATTGTTTGTACTTTTTACTTTGTGCTTCGGCACAGCAACCTATGCAAATGCAATTTACGACTTTCGTATTTTCAATGACGCCAGATACGAACAGGACCAGCGGCTCAATTTTACCGTCACGGTCTCCGACGAAGGACAAAACCAGGTCGGTTTCCTCTTTGAAAATTCCAGCTCGATAAGCTCCTCCATAACCGCTATCTACTTTGACGACGATAGTATTCTCAAACGCGCCGATAGCATTCTCGAAAGTACCGGCGTAAATTTTTCATTTGGTAAAGTAACTCCAAAATCCCTGCCGGCAGGCAACAACCTCACTCCGGCATTCCCAAAGAAGCCCGCTTTCAGTGCCGATTCAGATTCGCCCACTTCGCACAACGGCATCAATCCGGCCGAATGGCTCAAAATCACTTTTACACTCAATACCGGAAAAAACCTCGATGATGTAATCGATGCCATCGCAAAAGGCGGAACTACTTCGCAAAACAATCTGCGAATCGGTCTTCATATACAATCACTGCCCTGCGGCCACGACAGTGTATCGGCCATTAATAATAACACCCCAATTCCCGAACCGGCAACTATCGCTCTATTTGCTTTAGGTTCGCTGATTTTTATTAAGAGGTAAAAAGCCACAGGACATAAACAGTAAGAATCTCCAACAAAACGAGCTGTCATTCCTGCGAAAGCAGGAATCCAATCTCTTATAAAAGACCAGGCGTTCATTTTGTTAAAAGTTTGCTATCTTTAAAACATCCGCTGTTATCATTCTGAGCCCCCTCAGCCCATTGTCATTCTAAGCCCTTAGCCTCTCATTATCCTAATCGCTTAACACCTTGTCATTCTGAGCCGTAAGCCACTTCATCATTCCGAGTCCTTAGCACCTTGTCATTCTGAGTTCGCCAAAGGCGGACGAAGAATCTCGTTTTTGAAATAAGAATGAAGACTGATTCGTCGCTTCGTTCCTCACAATGGCGTCCCCTGCTTTCGTGAGAACAAGGTTTTTAGAGCTTGCTTTAATTTTTTGTGTTCGCAAACCTGTCTTTAAGGTAAATTTCAGCATTAAAGTCCTTTAATAGGTGTTATTATAAGACTTTGCCAAAAATAAATCCAAAAAACAGCCTTACCTCGCAATTTCCGACAAAAAATATGTTTCTTTATTATTGCCATATCAATTCCACATTGTTAAAATAAGTGTTTTGGGTAAGGAGTGGAAGAAGTGATTGGAAGTAAAACAGCAGGCATAGTTTGTCTGGTTATCGTATCTGCAACATTTGTTGCTCAGGCGGGTGTCATTTATGATTTTCAGATTTTCAGTAATGACTTTTGGAAGAATGATGACCGGCTCGGTTTCACCATTACCGCCTCAGACGAGGGACAAAACAAGGTTGGATTCCTCTTTGAAAATTCCAGCCTTATAACTTCCTCCATAACCGCCATTTACTTTGATGATGACAGCATTCTGAATCTCGCCGAGGGCATTCTTGAAGGAACTGGCGTAAATTTCGCATTTGGGGCAACTCCAAAATCACTGCCGGCAGGCAATAATCTCATCCCGCCATTTGACAAAAAGCCCGCTTTCAGTGCCGATTCAGATTCCCCAACTTCGCACAACGGCATTAATCAGGCCGAATGGCTTAAAATCACTTTTACGCTCAAAACCGGCAAAA
The DNA here is from genome assembly GCA_028712345.1 of Phycisphaerae bacterium. Lineage (GTDB taxonomy): Bacteria > Planctomycetota > Phycisphaerae > Sedimentisphaerales > UBA12454 > GWC2-45-44. Next base: position 2,994 of record JAQTQF010000046.1, read on the forward strand.
ACTTTGACGATGTCACAAATGCAATTGCAAGAGGCGGGACTACATCACAGCATGACCTTCGAATCGGCATACATATCCAGTCGCTGCCAAATGACGATAGTGTAAGTGCTATAAACTACCCCACACCTATCGAAAACTCAAATCCCCTCCCTGAACCGGCAACTCTTGGGCTGCTGGCCTTTGGAAGCCTCGCGTTTGTAATTAAAAAACGCTAATCGGGTGTTAATTTAAGTAAACTTCCAAGGCCATCGGCAATCGGCAGCCTTTTTATTTGTCTGGAAATTTCAAGCAATCTGTAATAAAATTTCGGGTTGTTATGGATATTTTATACAACAATAAAACCCTCGAACGGATATTGATTAGCCTTAACGCCGCAGTCACCGCCGCGGTAGTCGGAATAGCGCTCGGCGACTTCGGCTTTTATGAGCCGGTGTTTTCTAAGCAAATAACATACGCGATACTGATTTGTTCGACCCTGTTTTTTATAGCGGAAAAAATCATCAGGTCTTTTAATGCCCATTCGAAAAAGGATTATTTCGCCGCCAGATGGTTTGAGCTTATCTTTATCGGAATACTTTTGATACTGTTTTATTCCGCCGGGGCCTTCTGGGCTATGAGCATCTATCTTCTTCTCGAGATAATCGCCAAAATCTGCCAAACACTGGTAAATCTCGCCGCCTCCGGAAAAAGTCCCGCAATAGCGATGGTCGGCATATTTATTTTTCTGATACTAACAGGAACGGTATTGTTAATGCTCCCCAAAAGCAGTACTGCTGGTTCTCTAAACTTTATCGATTCCCTTTTTACCGCAACAAGCGCAACCTGTGTGACAGGCCTTGTCGTAAAAAACACAGGCGCTGATTTTACAATCATCGGTCAAACAATAATACTGACCCTTATTCAGCTTGGCGGTTTAGGTATCGTAATTTTCGGCGCCGTCTTCGCCCTGTTTTTCGGTCAGGCCCTTAATGTCCGTCAATCTGTCGCTATGCAGGACCTGCTCAACGCACAGACCGTAAGCAGAATTGCAAATATCATCACCTTTATTTTCATTGTAACCATCGGAATTGAAGCCGTCGGCGCAGTATGCCTTTATAATATGTGGGACATTTCCGCTTTGCCGGCAGACCCTTTTCACGGCAAATGGTTCTATTCTATATTCCATTCGGTCAGCGCTTTTTGCAACGCGGGCTTCGGTCTTTTCTCCGACAGTCTTGTAAGGTACAATACCGGCTGGCGGATATATGCCGTCATTTGTCCGCTGATTATCCTTGGCGGTCTGGGCTTTTCTGTATTATATAACCTCGCTTATGTTCTCAAGGACAAAATCAGGCATATTATTATGAAAAAAATGCGCCCCTGGCAAAAATTTGAAACCGGCCAGCCGAAAAGAATACAGCTTCAGACAAAAATCGTTCTATTCGTAAGTTTTGTTCTTATTGTCTTAGGAACATTTTTCTTGTTGGCAATTCAGAATAACACCGGCAAAGAAAAAATCGCTCTTGCCGACGCCTTCTTTCAGTCCGTCACCGCCAGAACTGCAGGTTTCAACTCCATCGATATAAACGCCCTGTCTACACCTGCCAAAATGATTTTGATGACGCTGATGTTCATCGGCGGCTCTCCCGGCTCAGCGGCGGGCGGAATTAAAACCGTAACCCTTGCCATCCTTATAATGGCCGTTTATTCTACTATAAGAAAACGCACGGAAGTGGAAATCTTCAATCGATGTATCCCGCTGGTAATGGTCGGGAAGGCTCTTACCGTTATACTTATGTTCGCTGCCGTGCTTTTTGCCGCAACATTTTTACTTGCCATAACCGAAAGACACAGTAACTTTGAAACATCGTCTATCGCCTTCGAGGCCGCCTCCGCTCTTGGAACAGTGGGCCTTACCTGTGGAATAACACCGGCTTTGACAACGGCGGGAAAAATAATTATCATTATTACGATGCTTATCGGCAGGCTCGGACCGCTTACTCTGCTGGCTCTGATGACTTTTAATATTAAACCTGCAAGATTCAACTATCCAACCGAAGCAGTCGTTGTTGGATAAACCTTAAACTTTTGGCTTTTTGCCTAAAGGAGATTAAAATGAGAAAGTTCGCTGTAATAGGACTTGGCCGTTTCGGTCAGAAACTCGCAACCGCCCTGACGATGAGTCAGGCCGAGGTAATTGCTATTGACCAGAACCGTGAAATAATAGAACAGATACGCGATCAGGTAAGCCACGCCGTAAGACTGGATTCAACCGACGAAGAGGCTCTCAAATCTCAGGGCATCGACAAGGTCGATGTCGCAATCGTCGGCATTGGTCAGGGCAGCAAAGGTTTTGAATCGGCGGTACTTACCATCGTAAATCTCAAGGCTATAGGCGTACCGCAGATTTTCGCTCGCGCAGAAACGCTTCTTCAGGGTCAGGTACTCTCAAAGGTCGGAGCTACCGAAGTAATTTATCCCGAGATAGAATCCGCTCAGCGGTGGGCATACAAGCTCATCGCCCCTCAGATTACCGACCGGCTCGATTTTGCCCCCGGCTACTCCATAGCCAGCGTAATCGCCTCGGCCAGTTTCAATGAAAAATCCGTACTCGACCTCCAGCTTCGTCAGAAATACCGCGTAAATCTCATATCAATAAAACGAGGCGAAAAATCAAATGACAAAAAGGGGCAGATAGTAAATGTCCCCCTGCCGGACACCATTATTTACGAAGGTGATGTTTTAATGGTTGCCGGAACAGATACCGACCTTGCAAAACTCCCACACGAATAAAAAAAATGTGCGGTTAGCCCCGTCATTTTAATGACGGGGTTCAGAGCCTGGAGCGAAAGCGACAGGAGTATTATTTCCTAAACTTTCTCAACTCCTCAAGCAGAATCCGCATATCATCGTACAGCGGAGCCTCAAAAGTCATTCTTTCTTCCGTCGTGGGATGAGTAATTTCAAGCCGCCATGCGTGAAGTGCAGGCCTTGCCATAAGAGGCTCCTGCGGCACAGGTTCTTTGTTTTCGATTTGCCAGCGGTAAACGATTTTCCCGCCGTACATATCATCGCCGACTATCGGATGTTTGATATAGTTTAAATGAACGCGAATCTGATGCGTCCTGCCCGTCCTGATATCAACTTTCAGCAGACTATAGCCCTTAAATTTTTCGATAACCTCATAAAATGTTATCGCTTCTTTGCCGATATCCCATCTTACCGCAAACTTCTCTCTCACCCGCGAATGAACACCAAGAGGCTGATTTATGCAATCGGCCGTCAAGTCCGGCGTACCGTGCACAATTGCGATATAATTCTTTCGAGTCGTTCTTTTTTCAAATTGATGCGCCAGCCTCCAATGTGCCGTTTCATTTTTCGCCACGATCATAACACCCGTTGTATTCCTGTCGAGCCGGTGAATTATCCCAGGCCGGAAATCTTCGCTTCCAGCCGATAAACTCTTGGCGTAATAAACAAGGGCATTAACAAGAGTTCCGCTTTTATATCCTCTGGTCGGATGAACGATTAAATCGGGCTGTTTATTGATGACAAGTATATCATCATCTTCATAAATAATATTCAGCGGAATATTTTCAGGTGTAATCTCCTTTGTCTCCGGCGGAGGCAGAATTACATCGATAATGTCGCCCGCAGAGAGTTTCGTACTTGCCTTGGGACAAACCCCATTGATGACAACAGCCTGCTCTTTAATAAGCCTCTGGATGGTGTTCCTGCTCAGATAGTTTAATCTGCCCTGAAGATATTTATCGACTCTGCGAAAGGTCAGATTATTCCCGACTTTCAGCGTCATATGCTCCGGCCCCTCGGAATCGGCGCCGGGCGGTTCTATGATGCCATCTTCCAGTGGATTTTCGCCGTTAAGGCTTATCTCATCCATCGTAAGACTACTTGGCTAAATTAAAATCTGCCGGTTTCAGCGCCTCGATATCCGCCTGGTCCACCGGAGACTCAAGACTCAACTGACCAGCCGGGGGCTGAGCTTGTTCGACGGCCTTTGCGAAAGCAAACTTACCATCATAATCGGCCATTGTGTCCGCTCGGAATTTTGCCCTCGCTGAAAACGAAGTGCCCTGATATTCGTTCGCATCGGCTATTTTCGTATAGAGCGCTTTGGCTCCGTCAAAATCTCCCATATCTTCAAGACACAATGCCATACCGTATTCTGCCATTGCCGAGACCATCGGCACATTTGCTTTGGCCATCGCCTCGGAATAAATCTTTTTGGCTTCCTGAAGCTGATATGCCTGAACATCTTTTTCTGCTACCTTAGGACGATAGTGCAGCTCTGCCCGGAGGGCTTCTGCCCTCTTAATCATCGCAAGAGCGCCAAGATTGGGATTATCTGTCTCCGCCGCGACATCCTTAAGACTTCCTGCCGTATTAAGGAAAACATCTGAAACGCCAAGCCCCTGCGTTTTACCCATCAGAACCATCTCTTTTTGCCAGCGAAGCTGCTCGAGCATAGCAGTCGCCTGAGATTGCCTGGCATCATAGACCCGGCTTTCCCTGCTGTAGAAAAATATCGTATAGGCGATAAGACCGGCAACTATAACTGCTCCAAAGGCAACTGTAGTTTTGTTTTCTTTAAGCCATTGGGGAAAATTTACAATCCAGTCAGCCAATTCATTCGTTGCCAGTTCGTGTCGGCGATCCGATTTCATTGTATTTCCTTTTTCAATAATAACCCAAAATCAATATCATTGCGAAGCCGTAAGGCTGCGGCAATCTCGTTCAACCGTTGCCAGCCTTGTCCTCCGTAGTTTTAACAAAGGAAGAACGGCGAGGCAACAGCAAGTTTTAGATTCTAAACGCTTGACACAGAAAATTCAATACTAAACATTATTCATTCCTCTTGCAATATCGCCCCTGCAGGGCTAAAATCCCTTTTTCGTAGAAATAAAGGGTATCTCTAAATATTACTTGTCATTCTGAGTCCGCAGAAGGCGGACGAAGAATCTCGTTTTTGAAATAAGAATGAAGATTGATTCGTCGCTTCGCTCTTTATAATGACATCCCCACTTTCGTGAGGACAAGCTTTTAGGGGTTGTCTGAAGAAAACAGAACGGAATCTTACGGGAAAATCGAATGCCTAAAAAGCTCATAAGTGCCTTAAAAGCAGTACTTTGTCTTCTTATTTGGCCATGCCTTTGTCTATCGCAAATAGACAAAACAAAATATATAACCATCTATGAAATCACCCCCGGCGCCGATGCGGTATGCCTAACGGTGTATAAAGGCGTAAAAATTGAAAAATTCCCGTTAAAAGTCGTCGATATCATCAGGGACTTTGAGCCCGGCAGAAACGCCATACTGGTTATGGGCACCGACGAAAGATTTATACATACCGGCCCGGTCGCCGGATGCAGCGGCTCGCCTGTCTATATTAACGGCAGACTGGCAGGAGCCACGGCTTTTGGATGGAGCTATTCAAAAGACCCTCTCTACGGAGTAACGCCTATCGAGGAAATGCTCGAGGCAGGCACTTATATGCCAGAGCAATCACAACAGGACGGAATTGCACCGGCCCAGAATTTTTCAAGTCCGGTTAGCCTCAAAACCGCGTATAACGAGCTGCTTAGTTGCAGAAAAAATCCTTCTGCTGGCAGGAACGGACTAAATTACCTCCCATGTCCAATAGCAACAACGCTTCCGCAGAGTTCTTTTTCTGATTTTGCAGAAGCCTTTGATTCTCTCGGACTTATACCCGTCTCCGGCGGTTCAGCCGGCAGACTTGCAGAATATGCCGATATCCCTATGCAGCCAGGCGGAATAATCGCCCTGCCGCTGGTCTATGGAGATATCGAACTGGCCGCAATTGGAACGATTACCGAAGTAGCCGGAGACAAAGTTTACGGCTTTGGCCACAGCTTTCTCGGTCAGGGACAAATTGATGTCCCAATGGCGACAGGATATGTGCACACAGTCGTCGCCAGCGTTATCAGGTCTTTCAAATTCGGACAGTCAATCGATATCAAAGGCGCTCTTTACGCCGACCAGTCATCTGCTATTGTCGGGACTATCGGAAGAAAAGCTGTCACTATTCCGATGCACATCAAAATAGAACGGTTCGACGACAGCAAAACACGCACCTACGATTGCCAGGTCATCTCCCACCGGTATTTTACTCCGCTTATGGCCGCAACCTGCATCGGAGGGACGACGAAAATGCTCGGAGATTTGCCGACAGACCATTCAATACAATATAAAACCCGTATCGGCATTAAAGGCTACGCTCCCATCGTTCTCGAAAATTTCTCAAGCCGAGTCGATATTGCAGATTATCTTGCTGACAGCATTGGTGCTTTGACTCTGATTATGAACAATCCCTACGACAGATGCCGGATATCGTCGCTTGATTTTGAAGTAAAGATACTGCCTAAAACAGCAATATCTCATATATGGAGTTTTGACATCTCTGATGTAACCGTCAAGCCCGGCCAAACCATAACGGCAAAAACGACTATTGAAGCTTATCTGGCCGGCCACAAAACATATAAGACTGAGATAAAAATCCCGGAAAATATCCCGGAAGGAAATTATAAAATCATCGCCGGCGGAATGGACGAGTACTTGCAGTTTGCCACAAGTGCCGCCCCTTACAAATATACACCTGAAAATCTGCCCAGCCTTATAAACATCGTAAACGATATCGGAAATGCACAAGCGAACAATCTGTACATCGTTATGATCACCCCGCCTGGCGGCATCGCCATTGAAAACGCAGAACTACCACAATTGCCACTGAGCAAAGCTATACTTTTAGACAGCGAAAAACGCTCCCTGCCGACAACAAGAACCGTTCAGTGGATTGAAGAAAAAATTCCTGTCGACACCATAGTACTCGACGCCAGAGAGTTGAACATTACCGTTAAAAATAAAAAATAATGTTTCGCCCC
>JAQTQF010000317.1 GCA_028712345.1 Phycisphaerae bacterium
GCAATGCCCGGCACGGATGTCGTTAGCCGGCAACACGGCGATTTTCTTAAGCGGTGTTTCAGCCAGGCCGGTCTGGATATTGAAATCGACTATATGGACTGGCCGACATTTCAAAATAAAATTAAAACCAAAAGCGCACAGATATTTTCTCTCGGCTGGATAGCCGACTATCCTGATGTTGAAAATTTTCTGCAGCTTTTTTACAGTAAAAACTCTTCGCCGGGACCGAACAATTTTAATTATTCCAATCCTGAATTTGACCGAATTTATGAGAAGGTTTGTGTTATGCCGGACAGTCCCGAAAGAGACGCTCTTTATAGAAAGGCCGAAGAGATGGTCGTCGCCGACTGCCCTGCCGTTTTTCTGATGCACGGCGTAGCGTATGTTCTGGCGCACGATTGGCTGTATAACACCAAACCGCACGCCTTTTCATACAATCTCGGCAAATACCGCAGAGTCGATACCGTTAAAAGAGCCGCTTACGATGAGCTTTTAAGGAAACTGAAATGATTTCTTATATCATACGGCGGCTTCTATATACCATTCCGATAATTTTCGGCGTTCTTCTGCTGACATTTGTACTGTTCAATATCGTCAGCGGCGATGTCTCCGACCAGATAGCGGGCAAGGCGGCATCAGCGGAAACCATCAGGGAAATTCGCGCCGAATACGGCTGGGACAAGCCTCTGTTTTTATCATTGGACAGTCAATTTATAAACCATTTGAAAAATTCACTGATGTTTCGTTTCGGACGATCGTGGAGCGACCGTGAACTGATAATCGATAAAATCAAAAGAGGCGCCGCCCCATCGCTTGCTCTTACCATTCCAATGTTTATAGGTACGCTTTTTATCTCTATAAGTTTAGCTCTGATAGTAGCATTCCTTCGCGGGACTATAATCGATGTCGCGGCGGTTTTTATCTGCGTAGCTTTAATGAGTATTCCATTTTTGAGTTTTATTCTTTTCGGCCAATACTTTCTCGCATTCAAATGGGGTCTTTTTCCTGTTTTCTTCTGGCCCGATTTGCCTGTGTACAAATATGTTGCGCTGCCGGCATTGACGGGTATATTTGCCGGTCTGGGAGGCAATCTGCGTTTTTACCGCACCGTTATGCTCGATGAATTGCGAAACGACTATGTGCGAACCGCTTTTGCCAAAGGTCTGAGCAGCCGAGCGGTACTTTTCCGTCATGTTCTCAAGAACGCGATGATACCTATTATCACTCAGGTTGTACTGGCAATACCTTTTTTGTTTCTCGGTTCTTTGCTGCTGGAAAGATTTTTCGGAATTCCGGGACTCGGCTATCTGATGATAGACGCTATCGGCTCCCGTGATTTTCAGATTATAAACGCGATGACATTCATCGGCGCGATTTTGTTCGTTGTGTTTAATCTTATAACGGATATATGTTATTCCATCGTAGATCCGAGGGTCAGCTTTGAGTGAGATGATTGATAAAAATAACGCTTCGGCAATCAAAGGGCGCAGCTACTGGGCCGACAGCTTAAGGCAGCTTCGCAAACGGCGACTTGCGATGTATTCGTTTGTTATAATAGCTTTTTATATTTTTACGGTGATATTTATTTACTTTACGCAGTGGACATCCCTGAAAGTGCCGTTTCTGCAGTGGGACCAGAAAGTCGGGGCCGAATACGAATCGCCGAACGGAAAAAATATTTTTGGGACAGATTTTTTGGGCCGATCGGTATTCAGAAAAGCTATTTATGGAGCGAAGGTTTCCATCACCGTTGCTTTTTGGGCTTCGATAATCAGCCTTGTCATAGGCGTTCCTCTCGGGGCTGCGGCAGGATACTTTCGCGGTTTTGCCGACGATATTATCGTCTGGCTTTACACGACTTTAAGTTCCATTCCCTACATTCTGCTTATTCTGGCCTTTGCGCTTGTGCTTAGAGACAAATCGCTGAATTTCGAATGGCTGGGTCTGGGCAGAGTGGAGCTTTCCGGCATTACGACTGTTTATCTTGCGATAGGCCTTACGAGCTGGGTCGATATATGCAGACTTATTCGCGGCGAAGTGATGAAACACAAACAGCGGGATTATATTCTTGCCGCTCAGTCTTACGGCTGCGGAAATTCGAGAATAATATTCAGACATCTTATTCCGAATGTTTTTCATTTGATAATAATCAGCTTTTCGCTGCGGTTCGTCGGCTTTATTCAGGCGGAAGTAATTTTGAGTTTTCTCGGTTTGGGTGAAAAAAACAGTCCAAGCTGGGGCGCAATGATTGACACGGCAAGACTCGATTTACCCAAGGGTTACTGGTGGGAAATGACGGCCGCTACCGCCGCGATTTTTTTAATCTCACTGGCGTTAAATATTTTCGGCGATGCCCTGCGGGATTCGCTCGACCCGAAATTAAAGGTGCAATAAAGTTATGACCTCTGACAATATACTGCTGTCTGCACGCAATCTTTCAACATTTTTCGATGCTGAAGGCGGGCCCGCCAAGGCTGTGCAGGATGTCTCCTTCGATATAGAAGCGGGCAAAACCTTTGCGCTGGTCGGCGAGAGCGGCTGCGGAAAAACCGT
>JAQTQF010000318.1 GCA_028712345.1 Phycisphaerae bacterium
CATCGGTCTTGGCGACTTTCATACCTTCGGCTTTGCGATTGCCGAAGAAGAAAACGGTTTTTTTGCTTTCAGCCATTTTAGTAAAACTCCTTTAATAAAATTATCCGCAGCTGCGGACTGAACCATAAAATATTTAACTATTAGACATTGGACATTCAGAAAAATCATTGGAAGCTGAATGAGGCGCATAAGTATAAGGCTATTGAAAAAATCTGTCAATAATTTTTAAGTGGCGCAGAATGCGGTTTAAGCGTAAAACGGCGGTGATTTTAGCTGGTTTTCAGCTTTTTAAGACTTAGAATGCCGCTTATTATAGTTATTGTAATGGTAATAAGATAGGTTATTGCTGTGAACCAATAGCCCCACATTGCCGTCTGGACATGTGACATTTTCACCATCACGGTGCCGACGGCAAATGCCTGGCAGAGCATCTTTACTTTTCCGGACATAGTTGCGGGGAATTTTATGCCCTTAGCTTCGCTCCAATGACGCAGGACGGTAACCATTGCTTCTCTTGCAACAATAACGCCGGCGAAAGTCCACTGGATAATGGTAAGAGTTCCGGGGATAAAGCTGAAAAGTTTCGGCTCGCCAATAAGTGCAAAAACGATGAACGCGCCGCAAATTAAAACCTTATCGGCAAGTGGGTCAACGATCCGACCGAATTTGCTTGTTGCATTGAATTTTCGGGCAATGTGGCCGTCGGCTAAATCGGTAAAAGCGGCGATGAGAAAAATTACAAACGCGGTGTCAAGATACAGCCATTTCGGTTCGGTTCGGCTCGGCGAAAAATAAACCATCGCAAGAAAAACCACCGACAGTACCAGTCGGCCAAGAGTCAGAATGTTGGGCAATTGTTTAATCATTATATTTAAATTGAAGGCCTAAAATTTACAGTATTTTAGCTTTGGGCGGTTTTAAAGGCAATTCAATTATTCCACTATTAAGTCGTAATCTTTGTAGCCGGTAACCTTTGCTTTTATAAAGGCTCCTGCCGGGGCTTTGCATTTTTCAATGAAACAAACGCTGTCAATACCTGGCCCCTGGCCGTAATATCTGCCGATAGCGGGATTTTGGCCATCATTTTCATCAATCAGGCATTCCAAAACTTTGCCTCTCATCGCGGAGTTTTTCTCAAACGCGATTTTCTGCTGGAGCAGCATAATTTTTTCTCGTCTGTTCTCTTTTACCTTTTCGTCTATCTGATTTGGCAGTTCAGCAGCCTTTGTGCCCTCTTCAGCACAAAAAGCGAAGCATCCCAGTGCGTCAAACCGGCTTTCTTTAATAAAATCTTCAAGTTCGGCGAACTGATTGTCCGTTTCGCCGGGGAAACCAACGATAACGGTAGTCCGCAACACGACATCGGGAATTGATTTGCGGATTTTGGCAACCAGGGCTGAAATTTTTTCGTGAGTATCTGCCCGATACATCTTTTTAAGAATCTCGTTATTAATATGCTGAATCGGCATATCAATATACTTGACAACCTTTTTGCTCTTCGCGATTGCCTCAATCAGATTGTCGCTTATTCCCGGCGGATTAAGGTACATCAGCCGAATCCATTTGAGCTTTTCAATTTCTTCCAACTCACCAATGACTTTTACGAGTCCGTCTTTTTCGCCAAAATCTCTGCCCCAGTTTGTACTGTCCTGAGCGATGACGGAAAGCTCGACTATGCCGGCATCGGCAAGCTGGGATGCTTCGGCGATGATTTTTTCGAGCGGTTTGCTTCTGAACGGTCCTTTGATTGCGGGGATTGTGCAGTATGAACAGTTTTTGTCGCAGCCTTCAGAAATTCTCATATACGCCCAGTGCACCGAACTTATCAGGAGCCTGTCGGAATCATCCTGAATAATCGTATGCCAGTCGGCAGGACTTTGATATAACTTTGATGAGCCGGCAGTGTTAAGATTTTTAATCACTTCTGCGATATTATCCCTTGCGCCGAGGCATACAACCGCATCTATTTGCGGCATTTCATCAAGAAGCTGCTGTTTGAAACGCTCAGCAAGACAGCCGGCAACGATAATTTTTTGGGGGTTAGTGTTTTTCCTGCGCTTATAACCAATTGCTTCACGGATAACGGTTTTTGCCTCATCAACGGCCGGTTTGATGAAGCCGCAGGTATTAATAACGATAATATCGGCCCTGCTAATGTCATAATCAATTACAAAGCCGGCTTGTGCGATGAGCGCAAGCATCTTTTCTGCATCAACTATATTCTTGGGACAACCAAGCGCAACAAAACCCACTGTTTGCTGATGCGGGGCACTATCTTTCTTTTTGTTTTTTTGAGCCAATTTTTATCCGATAACAAGACTTTATTTACGCTAATCCAACAATGCTTAAATACCACAAAAGGCCTTGAAAGTCTAATTCTACATTATTTTTATTTCAACGGTTTCAGCTTGACTTTTACTGAAAACCGGATAGCATAAGATATCAATACTGAAAAGTACATTTTCTAAAAAGCAAACAATGTATCATTTTACGCTTCGCCAAATGGGGTTAATCAGAGGAGCTTTAATTCTGTGCTATTTGTGCGCCTTTTTT
>JAQTQF010000319.1 GCA_028712345.1 Phycisphaerae bacterium
CCGGCGGAATGATTTCGTTTATCGTGTTCAGAATCTCTGTTATGCTATTCACGAGTATGGGCGGAGGAATATTGGTTCTCGTGGGTCTTCTTGCGCTGCTGCATCTTTATGAAGAAAGTCAGCCGGATTCGACAAATTATATCTATACTCTTGTCAATGGACGAAACTGGTTTCTGCCGACGGCTCTTATATTTATAACTGCCATTGGTATGATAATTCAGAATAAACTTGTAAAAGGGGCCTCGGACTGGAAATTATAAAGGTTCTTTACCGTTAAACACCCAGCTCCCCGTATCGAAAAAGTGCCACAGAAAAGCCTCATTATGGCAATCGTCTTTTTTGCCGTTAGGCAGGTTTATACGCCAGTCGCCACTGTGCCAATACGACATATCCAGGTGCGGAATTATATTGTCAATATCTCTTCTTGAAATCACAGATGAGTCATTGAATAAAACATTCCATTTTCTGGTAATTCGATGCCAAGAGTGTTTTGATGATGAATTGTTATCAAACGAATCAACCCATACGGCTAAATCGTAATGATTGTCAGGCCTTAAAATTCCGGAATTGGCTGGCTTTTGCTTTATTTTCCGCGATGTACTTATCAACCTGCTCGGCCAGTTGCAGACGAAAAACATTCTATACTGATAACTGCTGGCAGCACCAGTTATATTTGGTCTAATACTTGAGTCTTGCTGCCAGTTATATTCAAATCTGTCAGGGCTTAACGGACAGTACCAGGTTTTAGGATTGGCCAGATAACCTGCTCGCCACAAATAATAAACGGGACCGTGCATATTTTGAGAATTTATTCTGTAAAATTGGTTTGTGTGAAATGGATAATCCGTCCTCGGCCAACAGCCGTTATTGTCTGTCGAATATAACGACAGAAGATAGAAATTCTGCTTCAGATTGTAACGGCAGACAGTATTTTCCGCCTGAAGACGAACAGACCGGAGTATAAGCATTAAAATTGACAACACGGAACTGATAATAGATAGAACGGTTAGGAGCTCAATTAAAGTATAAGCAGATTTTACGGCCTTAATACTCATTGGCACTCCCATTCAACAGAATAAAACAATTGCAACCTATTGCTGATAAATGGGTTATAAACCGTTCGGATTGTACCATAAAACAAATGAACAAGTCAAGTTAAGCAGGATAGGCAATATAGATAAACAGTTTTTATTGGTGGTATATTGTTATTTGACAATATGTTATCGAATTTGTTCGACTTAAAAATTTTTCTGGCTTCAGTCAGATTTAAAACTACAATGACACAAAATTGTTTGGAATTGTTACGGGAGTCTTGAAGAAATGGAACAAATGACAGGACTAATTGGCGGCTCCGGGCTTGGCGACGCTTTGCAGGAGCATATTGAAAATGTAAAACAGGTTGAAGTTGATACTCCATTTGGCAGACCGAGCGGAAAAATTTTAACAGGCACATTAGCCGGCAGTCAGATTGCCTTTATAAACAGACACGGCAGGGGACATAAGTTCAGCCCCTCAACGGTTCCCTATGCTGCAAATATTTTCGCACTAAAAAAACTTGGCGTGACATCCGTTATCTCAAGCGGTGCGGTCGGTTCTCTAAAACAGGAGATAAAGCCGAAGGATGTTGTTATTGTTGATCAGGTGATTGATAAAACATTTAAAAGACAAAATACATTTTTTGATAATATCGGTGCAGCGCACTGCGAACTTGCGCATCCCTATTGCGGCAGGTTACGGAATGCATTGATTAGCGAAGCCGGCAAGATTAAAACGACACTGCATCCGGAAGCAACTTATGTTTGTATGGAAGGACCACAGTTTTCAACAAGAGCAGAATCTCTTATGCACATAAAGTGGGGCGGCCAGCTTATTGGAATGACGGGTATGCCGGAGGCTAAACTGGCAAGAGAAGCTCAGATGTGTTTCGCGTTAGTTGCGCTTATCAGTGACTATGACTGCTGGCAGGAGCATAATGAAAAAAAGGATGCCCAGACTTTGCTTGCCGAAATCATAGGTAATCTGAACGAGGCGACCGCCAATGCGATAGAGCTGATTAAAACAGTATTGAAGTCCGGCCGAATGTTGTGCGATGATAATTGTCCATGCCGAAAGAGTCTTGATTTGGCAATTTGGACCAGACCCGAGCAGATTAAGCCGGAACACAAAGAAATTATCAATGTGCTGAAACAATAAAAAACTTGATTTTTATCCCGAAAAGTCGATAATGTTTTTCCTATGGGTGGTTAGCTCAGTTGGTTAGAGCGCCTGCTCGACATGCAGGAGGCCGTTGGTTCGAGTCCAATACCGCCCACTTTTTATTAAACATCTCTATCACCGTTTGCCGCTGTGCTGAAATTGATAGCTAATTGCCGCCAGCTATTAAGAAAGAAGGGGAACAAAGTCCGTTTTTTCGCAATTAGTATAAATCCAGCCGGAAAATCGTTAAAACCGCTACAATGGACGCAAAAAAAACCTGATTTCACGCCAAAAACACAGTTTTTTGCCTCAATTCCATTAAGCACGCCCTTTATCCTGTCGATA
>JAQTQF010000320.1 GCA_028712345.1 Phycisphaerae bacterium
CTTTCAGCGTCGATTTGTTTTTAGGGCTGATGACAAAATCAGCCGAGCAGATAGAATCCAGGGGAAAATCTGTCATCGCGGTCGGCGGAAGTGCAATGTATATCAAGGCTATGCTCTACGGCCTTTTTGAGGGGCCGGGCACAAATGAGCAAATTCGGCAGCAGCTCAAAGAACAAATCGCACAAACATCGCTTGTCGAGATGCACAGACAATTAGCTGCTGTTGACCCGCAGGCCGCCGAGAGGATACACTCAAACGATGAAAAAAGAATAATAAGAGCAATGGAAGTCTATAAGCTTACCGGAAAACCAATTTCGAGTTTTCAGCGGCAGTTTGACCAGCCCGAACCCAAAGACAACTGGACGACAATCGGTTTGGGACGCGAAAAAACCGATGCGAGCAGTCGTATAAATGCCCGTGTAAAAAAAATGTTTGAGCTCGGCCTTGTTGATGAAGTGAAAAATCTGCTGGCGGAAGACAAACCACTCAGCAAACAGGCTGCAAACGCAATCGGATACGCTGAAGTAATCGAACATCTCAATGGCGGCGAGACTTTGGAAAAGACGATAGAAAAGATAAAAATAAATACGAGAAAATTCGCCAAAGCTCAGCGGACATGGTTTAAAACCTTCAAAAATGTCAACTGGCTCCAGGTCAACAAAGACGATAAAGTCGAAGGTATATTACCAAAAACCATAGAGCTTATAGCGGGCAGGTAATATACTTGCAAAACCGTCTGGGCGAATGTAAAGTAGGGCAAAATCAGGACATATAAAAATTGCTGTTTTTGTAAGTCTTTATTAAAAATGTATTTGCGCCCGTAGCTCAATTGGATAGAGCGTCGGTCTACGGAACCGAAGGTTATAGGTTCGAATCCTACCGGGCGTATTGGGTTATTGTAGTTTAATAAAATCTCAGTTCACTTTTTAAAAAGCAATTATGGAAACTAACAAGGTTTTTTTACAGCAGATTCTCGAAAAAGCAACCGTCCTTTATAAACACATTGTTCTGCCGGAAGGCGGGGACGAGCGGACGATTGAGGCGGCAAAAAAAATTACTGCCAGAAAATTGGCAAAGCTGACTATTCTCGGCGATGAAAATCAAATCGCGGTAACACTCAAAGACGCGGGGGCAGCTTTAACCGACATCAATATTATCAATCCCAAAACCAGCGACAAATTAAAAGGCTTTGCGGAAAAATTTTATCAGATGCGCAAAGATAAAGGCGTTACGCCCGAATCGGCTTTGGAAATAATGAAAGACGAGGTCCACTTCGGGACAATGATGGTAAAGACCGGCGCCGTTGACGGCCTTGTCTCAGGCGCGATTCATTCGACTCCGGATACTGTCAGGCCGGCTTTGCAGATAATCAAATCCGCCTCCGGTGTAAAAACAGTATCGAGTATATTCTTTATGACAAACAGCGAAAGAACGCTTTTATTTGCCGATAGCGGTCTCAATCAGGACCCTGATGCCGTCCAGCTCGCGGATATTGTTCTTGCAACGGCGCGAACGGCAAGACAATTCGGTATCGTTCCTAAAATCGCAATGCTGAGCTATTCTACAAAAGGCTCGGCACACGGCACAGGGCCGGATAAAATGATAAAGGCAACCGAACTGGCAAAGGCAAAACTCGCAAAAGATTTCGGCGGAGAATATTTAATCGACGGAGAATTACAGTTCGACGCGGCCTTTGTGCCGAAAGTCGCCGCTCAAAAATGCCCGGCCAGTCCGCTGAAGGGAGGAGCGAATGTCTTTATCTTCCCGGATTTGGGCGCGGGAAATATCTGCTATAAACTTGCTGAAAGACTTGCGGGCCTTAACGCTTACGGCCCGATTCTGCAGGGATTGGCCAAGCCGGTAAACGATTTGTCTCGCGGCTGCAATAGCGATGATATCGTCGCAACGGTTGCAATTACCGCTATTCAGACAAACGGCTAATTAGCTACGAATGAACCCGCCTTCGCTATTAGCTTCGTCGGGCAGGCACAAATTGACACAAAAGATTAAACAATTTGTTATCCATAAACACACACAAGAGGGGAAAACTCACTGGGATTTGATGATAGAGGATGGGGATAAACTCAAAACATGGCGGCTGGAAAATCCGCCGGAAAAATTAGCAAAGGGAAAAACCAAGGCAACGCCGATTTTCGACCACGATAAAAAATTCCTCACCTATCAGGGCCCCGTCAACCACGGCAAAGGAACTGTAGAAATCGTTGATGAAGGAATCTGTACAATCGAATCCGACGACGAACACAATTTAAAAATAAAGTTTGAAGGAAAAACATTAAACGGGCTTTATCAGTTTGCCACACAATAATTTTGCATTTTAATTTTTGATTTTTTATTTTGTTTTCAAATATTCATTAATAGCCGCCGCGGCAGTTCGGCCCTGACCCATGGCTAAAATCACCGTTGCTGCACCGAGAACAATATCCCCGCCTGCGTAAACGCCATCAAGCGAGGTTTTGCAATTCTCATCGACAACAATATTGCCCCATTTGTTCAAATCAAGGCCCGGCGTAG
>JAQTQF010000047.1 GCA_028712345.1 Phycisphaerae bacterium
AAAGCCTTCTGCTTTCAAGGCACACATATGCATTTTATGCCCGTCTTTTTTACATTCTTCATTACCAGCCATCTTTTTCTCCTTTAAATTTAAGCCTCAATTTACTGGTTTAGACATCAAATACGCCGTCTGTCTGGATTCTAACCCTGTCTTAGTATGTATCAAGAAAAATCCTCTATCCAATCTGTATTTACATTTTTCTTCAAAAAAAATAGTTATGCCTTTGTATAGATTGATTACAGAAAAGCCATAACAAGTTCGGCAGTTTAAGGATTTTTACAGTCGGCAATTTATCTATTGTAACCCTCTTTATTTTAATGTCTTAGCAGCTCTGATAGCCTTTTCTTTTGACTTTTGTTGAAAATATGGTAAAATACCGGTATATTTAAGCGAAAAGTTAATAGTTTTCCCCGATGAAAAACGATATGGGCAAACACACAGGTTTGCCCCTACGGACCCTTTGATATCCGCCAGAGGCGGATGAAAATCAAGGGGCTAAATATCGCCGTCGGCACGACGGCGACTAAACAATAAATAACCCCCAATATTCCGCCTTCGTTAAAACTACGGCGGACAAGAAACCGACGGGCTTTCGGACGCAATTAAAACGAATCCGCCTACGGCGGACAAATCTTCAATTCTTGCCCCGTGAGATGCAAAGCTATCCCATCGCCGTCATTCCCGTGAAAACGGGAATCCATTTTTTTAAACTCAAAACTAAGAACTCAAAATTAAAAATTATTCCCGTGCCTATATTCCATTTAGATATTCCGTCAATTCCTTACTATATGCCTGCGTTTATTGTACGCATTTGCGTATGGTTTCTGCTGCGCTATAGGAAAAAGCGGTGCGATTACGCATTTAGAAAAATTTATCTGACGCGAGGAAAATACGCAATGGTAAGTCAGGAAGATTTCGGGCGACTTAATCAACATAAATGGCACGCAACAAGTAAAGACAATCGGAAATTTTACGCTTCGCGAATGAGATATACCGGCGGGAAGAAAAATATACAAATGCATCGAGAGATTATGCAGCCGGCGGATGAATTGGTAGTTGACCATATAGACGGAAACGGGCTGAATAATACGAGAGAAAATCTTCGAATAGTCACAGCGGCGCAAAACTGCTATAACCAAAGGAAGTGTCGAAGCAGGCGCAGTTCAAAATATAAAGGGGTGTCTCTGAGAAAAAGAGATAAAAAATGGACGGCAGCTATTATGTTTCAGGGTGTTTTAATAAATCTGGGGTTCTTTGCAAAAGAGATAGACGCGGCAAAGGCGTATGATGAGGCCGCGAAAGAACTTTTTAGAGAATATGCGAAATTGAATTTTGAATAAAACATAATCACTGATTACGCTGATTTCACTGAGTTATTGAACCAATAAAATTATTTGAGTTTGAAAAGAAAAAGAGTAGAATTGTTACCATTACTGTCGCGGCTCTGTGGGAGTCTTTGCATAGGCATACCCTAAAATACCATTGTCAGATTTTTTTTTGCTCCAAAATTTGCCAAAGTTCATAAAAATCGTGTTTTTTTGTGTCTTTGCCTGTAAAATCTCTCATAAGTCCTTATTTTTCGTCTCAAAAGCATAGTGAAATACATAAAATTTCAGCAGGGGGATAAACCTGCGAAATAGTGTCAAAATGTATTCTTTTATAGTATAATTGGCCGAAATTCATATATGGTTAAAAGAATAGCGATACTTGGTTCCACCGGCTCGATAGGTAAAAGTGCCCTTCGGGTCATCGAATCGCTCGGCAGCGATTACAAAGTTGCTGCGCTTAGCGCTCATAACAATATAAAACTGCTGGCCGAGCAGGTTAAAAAATTCAAACCCCAAGTGGTCGTTCTGACCAATCCGGAAAAACTCGATGAGTTTAAAAAGCTGTTAGGGAATACACAAGTAACGATACTTATCGGCAGTAAGGGTTTGTCAGCGGCGGGGTCGGATGAGAATGTTGATGTTGTCATCGCGGCGATTGTCGGGGCGGCAGGGCTTGAGGCAATTTTAGCGGCGGCAAAGGCGGGCAAAATACTGGCAATCGCAAACAAAGAGCCGCTGGTTATAGCGGGGCAATTGCTGACAAAAATCGCGGCGGAAAATAACGCTAAAATCCTGCCGGTGGATAGTGAACATTCGGCGGTCTTTCAGGCTCTCCAGGCAGGGGACGCGAAGGAAGTAAGTAAAATAATCCTGACGGCAAGCGGGGGGCCTTTCAGGGGAGCGACAAAAGAGCAGATTCAAAATGCGACTATCGAGCAGGCCCTTGCTCATCCGACCTGGAATATGGGTAAAAAAATTACGGTCGATTCGGCTACGATGATGAACAAAGCTCTTGAGGTGATTGAAGCAAAGTGGCTGTTTGATACCCCCGCAGAAAAAATCGAGGTGCTGGTTCATCCTGAGTCGATAGTTCATTCGATGGTTGAATTTGTCGATGGTTCGGTGATAGCGCAGCTCTCGGCGCCGGATATGTGTCTGCCTATACAATATGCTTTGACTTTTCCGCACAGGGTAAAGGGTATAACAAATCATCTCGAACTCGAAAAGATAGGGTCGCTGACTTTTGAAAAACCGGATATGGATATTTTTCGGGCTTTGAAGCTCGGCTATCAGGTCGCAAAGACGGGCGGCTCGGCGGCGGCGGTGTTCAACGCGGCAAATGAAGCTGCTGTCGAAGAATTTCTGGCGGGAAATATAAAATTTGTTAATATTGTCGAACTTATCGAGAATTGTCTCGAAAAACATAGCGTGAAAAAAGATGCAACGCTCGAAGAACTGCTTTTTGCGGATAAATGGGCAAGAAATGAGGTAAAGGAATGTCTGAACAGGGTAATGTAAAATCGAAGAATCTGATGAATCTGCTGGTGCTTGTCGTTGTGATAGCGGCGGCGGTGTATTTTGTCTCCAAAAATCTCGAAAAGAGCAGCAGTATAGTTCTGTCTCTTGCCGGGCTCGGCGTGGTGATTTTTGTTCACGAATTCGGGCACTTTATCGCCGGTAAACTGTCGAATATAAATGTCGAGGCGTTTGCGATAGGATTCGGGTCGGTAGTCGTCGGCGTAAAAAGAATGGACAAATGTCTGCGGTTTAGAATTCTGCCTACCATACTTCTTAAGGACAATGACCCTGAGGGGGAAGGTCTTTTGTGTTTTAAACTGCCGATGAACTGCAAATCGGGCGAGACGGAATATCAGCTCAGGATTTTCCCGCTGGGCGGTTTCGTAAAACTGCTTGGGCAGGAAGATGTCGGATCCGACAAGCCAAGTAATGACCCGCGATCGTTTTTGAATGTACCTATATGGAAAAGAATCGCAGTCAGTTCGGCAGGAGTAATTTTAAATGTAGTCCTGGCAATGATATTTTTTGTTGTGGTCTTCACAGCGGGTATCAAGATGCCGCCTGCAATTATCGGCGGTTGTCTGCCGGGATATCCTGCAGAAAAAGCAGGATTGAAGTCGGGTGATGAAATAATTTCCGTCGATGGCAAAACGAATATAGATTTCAGTACGGTTGCAATGGCAGGGGCTCTTTCCGATACGAACGAGCCTGTCAGTATGAAAGTGAAACGAATTGACGGCAGTATCGAGGATTTGTCAATCGTAGCTAAAGAAATGCCGGGGGTCGGATACAGAGGGTTTGGTATATTGCCGGGGGGTTCTTTGGAAATCGCGAAGGTTGCAAATCCTGCGGATTTATTTGAAAGAACCGGACTCAAAGCCGGTGATGTGCTGACGGAAATCGATGGCGAAAAAATAGAATATTTCTGGCAGTATAACGATAAACTAAAAGGTGTGTTCAAGCCCCAGGCTGAACTGACATTCAGCAGGACCGGGGAGGCTGAGCCGGTAACGAGGGAATTTGAAATAGATTATTCGGCGGCACTTGAGTACAGCGAAGAGGGGGTTTTTGTTCCTGCTAATATCGGCGGTTTTGTGCCGAGGCTCAAGGTCGTATCTGTTGAAACGGCTGATGCCAATAAGGCTCTGAAGGCCGGCGATGTTATCGTTAGGGCATCACAGGTAGCAAATCCTACCTATAAAGAATTGCGTGATATTACAACCGCTTTTGCCGGCAAAGAACTGGATATGACGGTATTGCGGAATGATGAGATTGTTGAAGTTGCGGTAACACCGAGAATCGGTCCTGACGACAGGGCGGTTATCGGGATAGGTGTTGGGCTGGATATGGAGAATCCGGTTATGGCCTCTGCGGCTGATGTGAATGCAGCGATGTTTGCTGAATTGCCGAGAGGGATTGAAATAGTATCGGTGGCAGGGCAAACAGTCAGCAGCTTTTTCGATATTGCTGCAATTCTTGAAGAGAACAGAGGTAAGGACATTAAAATTGTTTACAAATACGGGCTTGATGAAAAGCGTATGAATTACACTGTTTCTGGCTCAGATGATTTGACTGCGGTTAAGGCGATTATTTCTTATGACCTGCCGTTTAAGCCTTTGAGAAAACTCTATCAGGCGGACGGAGCATTGATGGCCGTAAAAATGGGTACAAGAAAAACAATAGAGTTTATTGCTCAAACATATATGACTATAAAAGGATTGATAGTTGGAAATATCAGTCCCAAGAGCCTTATGGGGCCGGTGGGAATGATAGCGGCAAGTTCACAAATTATCGCAGAAAAGGATTTTATTCAGTATGTTCACTTTATGGGTATTATCAGCGCCTGTCTTGCGGTAATGAATTTTCTGCCTTTGCCGATACTCGACGGAGGACTGGTGCTGCTGCTGATTATCGAAAAAATCAAAGGCTCGCCTGTAAATATGAAGGTGCAGGAATGGCTTACTTACGCCGGTCTTGCGATTATAGGGACGCTTTTTGTTGTGATTACCTATAACGATATTATCAGAGTTTTCTTCAGGTAAGCGAAATTTCCTGTTTTAAAAGGAATATTGATGGACAAGCATTTATCTCGCGACAAAAATTGTCATTCTGAGCATAGCGAAGAATCTCGTTTTTCCTCTGCCGGACCCTTCGTCCACCTCCGGCGGACTCAGGGTGACAGTTTTAAGGCGGCTGCTAAAGATACCGCCGGTACTGGTGATATTTTCAAGTGGAAAAAAAGAAATTCCTACTATTACAGCTGGATAGAGAAGATTCATAAATTCACGGTCAGGCCGGGCAGCAGGATTCTGCATATAGGCTGCGAGACCGGCGAGCTGCTCGCAAGCCTTAAGCCTTCTTACGGGATGGGGATTGACCCCAGTGAAGATAATATCAAACTGGCAAAGGAAAAGTTCGGAACGATAAATTTTCAGACAACCGACCCTCACGAATTTAAGACCGACGAGAAATTCGATTATATAATTATATGCAATTCGCTCGGCCAATGGCACGATGTGCAGAAGGTATTTGAAAACCTTCGTTCGGCGGCGACGGCAGAAACGCGGATTATCGTAACATATTACAACTACCTGTGGGAATTTGTACTCAATTTAGGTTCTCTGCTTAGACTGCGCCGGCCTCATAAATATCAAAACTGGCTCGCTCAGAGCGATATAATCAATTTGCTCAATCTTGCAGGTTACGATTTGATAAGGCAGGACTCGTTTGTTCTATTGCCCAAGCGGGTTTGGCCTGTAACATCGATTTTCAATTATTTTCTTTCTTTGCTGCCAGGGCTTAGAAGTCTCAATCTGATTAACCTGATAGTCGCCAGGCCGATGCCGGCAGAAACGCCGCAGGACAAGCTTTCCGTCTCCGTGATAGTTCCCTGCAGAAACGAAAAGGGCAATATCGAGGCTGCGATTAAGCGGATACCTAAAATGGGTAGAGGGACGGAGATAATTTTCGTCGACGGCAATAGTAATGATGGGACTGCTGAAGAAATCGAAAAGCAGATTGCGCTTAATCCGCAGAGGAATATCAAATTAATTCATCAGGGCGGAGCAAAGGGAAAAGGCGATGCAGTTCGTAAAGGCTTTGAAGCGGCAAGCGGCGATGTGCTGGTGATACAGGACGCTGATTTGACGGCGCCGCCGGAGGATTTGCCGAAATTTTTCAAGGCAATCTGTCAGGGCAAGGGAGAATACATCAACGGCTCAAGATTAGTTTATCCGATGGAAAAGCAGGCGATGAGATTTTTGAACCTGCTTGGCAATAAATTTTTTAGTATGCTTTTTACCTGGATTTTAGGGCAGAGGTTCAGGGATACGCTTTGCGGAACGAAGATGATAAGCAGAGACAATTATAAACTTATCGCGGCTAATCGCGCTTATTTCGGCGAGTTTGACCCGTTTGGCGATTTCGATTTGATTTTCGGCGCAGTCAAACAAAATTTAAAGGTTGCCGAAATTCCGGTTAATTATAAAGCCAGAACTTACGGGGAAACAAATATCAGCCGATTTACGCACGGCTGGCTGCTGCTGAAGATGAGCTGGATTGCGTTTAAGAAAATCAAATGGCTGGGAAAACATAGTCAGGCCAAGGAATAATGAGCCAGATATCAGAAAAAAAAAGAGTATTGATTTTTGTCGTCTGCTATAACGCAGAACAAACCGTCGAGGCGGTCTTAGGCCGTATTCCGGAGGTGGTATGGGAAAATAAAGACTATCAGGCCGAGGCGCTTATTATCGACGACCAGTCGCCTGATAATACTTTTTTCAAGGCTCACCAGTATTCAACCCTTCATCCAAACAGGAAACTTACAGTTCTTTATAACCCCAAAAATCAGGGCTACGGCGGCAATCAGAAAATCGGATATCGCTATGCGATTAAAAACGGTTTCGATGCGGTTGTCCTGCTTCACGGCGACGGGCAATATGCCCCTGAATATCTCGACCAGATGATAAGACCGATTCTTGACGACCAGGCCGATGTCGTTTTCGGTTCGCGAATGCTTAACCGCATCAATGCTCTCAAAGGCAAAATGCCGCTGTATAAATGGCTCGGCAATCAGATTCTGACTTTTATGGAGAACAGAATTTTAAAGTCGAACCTGTCGGAATTTCACAGCGGCTACAGGGCATACAGGATTAAAACGCTTAGCGAGATTCCTTTTCAGTATAATTCAAACTATTTCGATTTTGACACCGATATAATTATTCAGCTTATAGATACCAAAAAAAGAATAAAGGAAATTTCAATTCCGACATTTTACGGCGATGAAATTTGCAGGGTCAACGGGATAAAGTACGCACTGAAAATTATCGGCTCCTGTATACAATCGCGGTTTAACAAAATCGGGCTTTATTATCATCCCAAATTTGATTACGAACCGGCCGGGAATTATCCGAACAAGTTTGGCTATGCCAGTTCACATCAGTTTGCGCTGGATACTGTTCGTCAGGGGGGGGCGGTTGTAGATATTGGCCGGAAATCAGGATTTATCGGCGAGCAGCTTAAACATAAAAACGCGAGCACCATATCCATCAATGCGCATATAGAACCTGCCGTCAGGCAGAACTCGAACAAGTGCATAGAAACCGATATCGAAACTTACGATTTCAATGATGATTTCGGCAAGGTGGATTATGTTCTGATACTTGATATTATAGAACATCTCAAACTGCCGGAGAAATTCTTACGGAAAATAAGAAACAAATTTTCAAAAGATAATCCTGAAATTGTGATTACCACCGGCAATGTAGCTTTTTTGCCGTTGAGATTAAGTTTGCTTTTCGGCGCCTTTAATTACGGCAAACGCGGCATCCTCGATCTTGGCCACAGCCGGTTGTTCACCTTTAAATCACTTGCCAGAACACTGGAAACAAATGGTTTTGAAATAATCAAAACCAAGGGCATACCCGCACCGTTTCCTTTGGCGACGAACAAAAAAATTCTGGCGTCTCTGCTGCTTTGGTTCAACAGTTTCTTTATTCTGCTCTCAAAAAATTTATTTTCTTATCAAATTGCGGTCATCGCCAAACCGCTTCCCACGCTCGAACATCTGCTTGAGGATGCGCACAAGGCAAAGGATAAAAAAATACAGGATTTCTCGCAGGGACGGCAAGACGGCCGATGAAGTTATCAGAGATAAAATTTAAACGACTCCTGCCGGTGCTGATTTTCTGCTGGCCCTTTGTATATTTATTTCATTTAATCTTTCCCGTCAACGGTCAATATACCGCTATTGGAAATGATTTTGGTTTCTTATATTATAAGTATAAAGTTTATTTACTGGCGTCTCTTTCGCAGTTTCATTTTCCGTTATGGTCGCCTTCGGAATCGGCGGGTTTTCCGTTTTATATCAATCCGTTTACGCAGGCCTTTTATCCGCTTAACCTGCCGCTTTTGCTGTTTTACAAAATGGCAGGCGGCTATGCACTGTTAGACCATCAGGTTTTTACGGTTCTCGGTGTCGCCATTTTTGCACTTGGTCTGTTTTTCTGGCTAAGGCTCATCAATTCCAATATCAGGGCCGTAGTTTTCAGTGTAATGATTATCTCCGTAAGTTTTAAAATGACTGAGATATTAAGATTTCCCAACGCCGTGCACACCGCTGCGTGGTATCCGTGGATTCTATATGCGATAACAAAGATATTTATCAGCGACTCGTGGAAAAAATCGAGTCTCGGCGGTATCGTATTCGTCCTCTCGGCGATTTGTCTGTGTACCGGCGGGTATCCTTATTATATTTATTATACGCAATTCTTGTTTGTACCGTATTTTCTGGCGTTTCTGATAAAACCTTTGCGAACTCAATTTTTCGCTCTCGAATCGGTGAATTGGAAAAAAGTAATTTGTGTTTTTGCCGTTGCCGGCATTTTAGCGGGCAGTTTTTGCCTGCCTCATCTGCTCGAAACCAAATCTTTAGTTTCTCAGGCGACCGACCGCAGCGGCAGGGATTTTGCTTATTCCACCAGTTATGAATTTACCTTTTCCGATACCCTCGGCTCTCTTGTTTTTCCGCCGACCGCACAGTCGGAAGGCTGGTATTTCTTCAGCATCGGCGGTCTTATTCTTATTGTCTTGTATTTGTTAAAAGGCAAAACAAAACTATGGGGCAAGTTATTTTTTGTTATCTGGATTGCTATTATAAGTTATATCTCTTATCAAAAAGAGTCTTATCTGTTTAAATTTTTGTGGAATTACTGGCCGGGCTTTTCGTCTCTTCGCGCCTGGGGAAGAATGAATATAATCCTGCTGCCGGTTTTTGCCTGGCTTCTGTCTTATGCGTATCGGTTTTTTGAAGATTTGATGGATCGGCCCGCAAAGAATAAAAAGAACCATGTAATTGCCGTATTAATACTTATTTATGCGGCCATTTTTGTCGTTCAGCACTATCTCTATACAAGCAGATTATATGATTTTTACTGGATGAAATACCTGAAATACTTTGCTGGCTATGAAAATAAATTTATCATCACCGGTGCGATCTCTTTCGCGTTTATATTGTTTTTTCTGATTAAGACAATGCCGAAAAATTTGGTTGTCGCGACTATGGTACTGCTTTGTGCAATCGAGATGTTTTATGTCGGCACTCATACCTGGACATCTAAATTGCCGGTCGATAAGACAAGACTGTGTCCTGATATTGCGAAAATAGATATGGCCTCTTTTTCTGCTCAGCGTGTTTTTGAGTATGACACGCTCAAACTGGACGAGAAATTCAACACCGGCACAATAAGAAACTGGTATTACCAACGGTATATAGATTTTTTGAAAAAT
>JAQTQF010000048.1 GCA_028712345.1 Phycisphaerae bacterium
AACCAGACCCCAATCTGCCCGCTATTGAATATACGCACCCGGAACCTGTGCGGCAGCCCGTCAAAATCCAGGACATCACGGAAAGGTCGCCGGACCTGCCGCAAGAAAATGTTTCACAGACAAAAACCGTCGCACCCGTAGTCGAAGACAAACCTGTAGACGAGGATTTCTTTGACCCAAGAGCCGAAACACTGCTCGAACACGCCAAAGCCTTCTTCAAAATAGGAAACAGACTCCAATATCATACTTACAAAAACCCCATCGAGATATGCAGAACGGTAATGCAGGAATACCCGAACACAAAATACGCCGTAGAAGCACAAATACTTTTACGACAGGTACCGGAAAGATTTCGCAAGCAATACAACCTCACTGATGAGGAACTCGGCCTGTAACAATGTAGATGAGGTACGAAAATTCGCTTAGCCCCGCCAACTTGTATGCCGGGGTTCCTTCTTTCATACTTTTCACACTCTTCCCAGCCCTTTGTCATTCTAACCCCTCAGCCCATTGTCATTCTGAGTTCGCCAAAGGCGGACGAAGAATCTCGTTTTTAAAGTAATAATGAAGATTGCTTCGTCGCTTCGCTCCTCGCAATGACATTCTTAAAGATTCCCTCAAGTCTAACTCTCCCGTTGCTTGACATTCGCCAAGTATCGATTTTCAATCCAAAATTCGCAAAACTTACCACCTGCAGCAATTCCTCAATTAAAAATTGATAACCGATAACTGAAAACCGATATTACTTCCTTTTATCCTTTATTAAGTCCTATAATTGCACCTCTTCAATCGCTTGTTCCACATTACAGGTATTTTTACCCGCACAATTTGCACTCGACCGTTTTACTTCTTATCTTTTCTGTGGAGTGAGCAGAGAAACAATAAAAATTGGACTCCTTATCTCCTTCTACTATTGTGTTTCCTGCCTTGGGGGGAATACCAGGGCAGGTAGAAATTGAAAAGTTAATAAAAACTTTGAAAATAAAAAAACAGTGATTTGCATCCATTGAATTTGTTTCTTATGTTTTGTTCAGAAGCAAGAAAAGAAAAAACGCTAAAACTAAAATAGACTTCTTCTCTCCTCCTTTAACTTGTGCTTCCTGCCTTGGGGGGATAAAACCAGGGCAGGTCGGAATTGAAAAGCCTTCGGGCTTTGCAAAATAAAATTGTTTCGCCGAGGTACCTGCAGATTGTTGCAGTTTGGAAAGTAAAAGCGAATTTCGGACGCTTTAAAGCAGGCTTAGTCCAACCCGTCGGTTGGCTGCCTAAACAGTGAACGGCGTTCTGAGACAACAGCTTGTTTGGGGGGATTTGCCTATACAGTGATGGCCGGTCTCTGCTCTAAGGGGACGCAGAGACCTTTTTTTATGCGCACATTTTCAAATATTCTCCCCGTAAACACAAATTAACCTCACCAGTGAATTCTTGAACACTTCTCCTGTTACCTCATTTGTTCCGGTAGCTTACAACAAACAAAAAAAATTACTAACAGCCCAAAACCGGTCATTTACGATTCTTTTAAACATTTTTGATTGACATACTACATATAGCTATTAGAATAGCTTTTGTTCAAAATATTGTATTTTTACCGGTATAAATGAATCGTGAAATGTCCGTATTGCAAGGAAAACAGTGATAAGGTCATAGACTCCCGTTCGAGCGAAGCCGGCAGGGTAATTCGTCGTCGCCGTCAGTGTTTGATTTGCAAGAGAAGATTTACAACTTACGAAAAAGTCGGCGAGAGCTTCAAACTAAATGTCGTAAAGAAGGACAATTCGCGGATACCATACGACAGGGACAGGGTTATTGCCGGATTGCAGAAAGCCTGTTACAAAAGACCTGTTTCTTCCGAGCAGATTCAACAGATTGCTGACAAGGTTGAGGAAGAGATATTCAGGCACTCCGACAAAGAGGTAAGCTCTAAATTTATTGGTGAGAGCACAATGAAACATCTGCGAGCTGTTGACAAAGTTTCTTATATTCGCTTTGCCAGCGTCTATCGACAGTTCACCGATGCCGGAGAGCTGATTAACGAGGTCAGCCAGGCCATCGCCGAACCTGACATTGCTGCTAATCAACCAAAATTATTTACCGACTGACAACCTTAAAATAGGTAAAACTATGCAGCTAAAGGTGGTAAAAGCTGACGGTACACAAGAGGAGTATTTGCACACCAAGGTTATTGCCTCATTCGTTAACGCCCTTGCAGAACCAGGCAGGGACAGCATAGCTCTTGCCTGTGAACTTGCCGAAACCGTTACTTTTTATCTATACAATAGACCTGCCAGCAACTCTATCACAAGCAATGAGATTTTTTCGATGATCCTCGCAGCGCTCCTGAGTACAGGCTACGGCTGCGCCGCAGAGAATCTCGCCGCTCATCACCAAAGGCGTAATCTTTTAAGGGCAAGAGTGGAAGTGATAAAATTTGATGCCAAAAAATATCCTGCCAACTCGATGCCGCAGCAATTTGAAAATCCGGATTTAGCGGACGGCTGGAATAAATCAAAAATCATCAAAGACCTCAGAGCCGAATACAAACTCGATGCCGCTTCTGCAAGAATGATTGCCTCAATGGTAGAGGAAAAAATTCTTAACTCGTCTCTTTGCTCTCTGACCGCTGATTTTGTCAAATTTCTTGTTATTTCTCAAACACAGGCTGTACTTTCCGCACAGCAGCAGTTAAAATCGCCGATAAGCGATAAAAAAACCTATACGGTTTCTGACGAATATAATAATCCCACGGATGGGCTTCTCAGGCAGTCGCAAAAAGGACTTTGCCCCGTCGAAGTATAAACAGGCAGGATGGAAGAAATCTAAAATCCATTGCCGACTCGACAACGCTGCCTGAGATTTTTGTGGTCTTATCGTTGTCATTGCGAGGAGTGAAACGACGAAGTTTATCCGCCTATGGCGGGCTATCTTCTTTATTGCTGCAATATTATGAAAAAATGAAAAAACTACTGAAAAAACATTCCAGAAAATCAGGACTGCTTCCGGGAACGCTCGTACACATCGGAGACGCCGAACCAGGCGATACCAAAATTACCGTTATAGACTACGATGGCGATAATTTTACCGAAAAACAATTAACCGATATCTCGCAGGCAGGCGATTTCAAAAACAAACCCTCCGTTACATGGCTGAATATCGACGGTTTGCATAAAACGGAGATAATTGAAAAAGCCGGCGAGATTTTCAAAATACATCCTCTAACACTTGAAGATATTGTAAACACCGAACAGAGGCCAAAATCTGAAACCTTTGAAAACTATATCTTTGTCGTCATCAAAATGCTCACCTTCAACGACGCCGACAATACAATCGACGCAGAGCAGGTCAGTATGATTCTCGGAGACGGCTTCGTACTGTCCTTTCAGGAAAAAACCGGTGATGTTTTCGACGCAATCCGACAGAGAATCCGCCAGGCAAAAGGAAAAATAAGAAAAATGGACGCCGACTATCTCGTCTATTCGCTTATCGACGCCGTAGTGGACAATTACTTTCTGATACTCGAAAAACTGGGCGAAATAATAGAATCTCTTGAGGATGAACTCCTCCAAAACCCAACACAGAACACTTTCCATAGAATCCATTCCCTAAAAAGGGAAATAATACTTCTAAGAAAATCCGTCTGGCCTCTGCGGGAAGTCATTAATACTTTCAGAAAATCCGAGACCGACCATATCTCGCAGCCGACGCAGATATACTTCAGCGATGTTTACGACCACACGATACAAATTATCGACACAATAGAAAGCTTCCGGGATATGGCATCGGGTATGATTGATATGTACCTTTCGAGTATAAGCAATAGAATGAACGCCATAATGAAAGTCCTTACTATAATCGCCACGATATTCATACCGCTCGGATTTTTCGCCGGCGTTTACGGTATGAACTTCGAACATATGCCCGAATTGCATTCCAAATGGTCGTATCCGTTTGGCTTTTGGGCTGCCGTAATTATTATCATTGGGGTAATGTTATTCTTCTTCAAAAGAAAAAAATGGCTCTAACACCATCCCCCAAAAAAGGAGCTTTTTATGAATACCACGCTTTTTATCATATTTCTAATAATATCTTTTATAGTCGTCCGAATTGGCGCCATCGCCTTTCAGCTTACCGGCCTTGAATGGTCCCTCGCGAAGTTTCAGGCGCTCAGCTGTTTTTCAGGCACAGGTTTCACCACAAAGGAATCCGAACTAATCGTCTCAAATCCGCAAAGGCGAAGAATTGCTTCGGTATTAATCGTCTTCGGCAACGCCGGTCTGGTAACTATGATTGCAACTCTCGCGAATTCCATCAGGCCCAGAACCGCCGGAACAAAAATATCACTGCCTTTCCTGAAGGATTTTATGCCCGCATCATGGGTGCCATGGATTAGCCTTGTAATAATCGCCGTCTTCATATTCGCGATTTACAAACTTTTCACAAACATCAGACTTTCGGATGGAATCACAAAAATCCTGCGAAGGGTCATCCTTAAACGCGACATCATAAAGCCCGTCACATTTGAAGAGCTTTTGGTCTCCACCGGCGGTTACGGCGTTTCAAGAATAACTCTCTTTCCAGACAGCCCTGTATTGAACAAAACCCTGAACGACTCAAAACTGCAAAGCCATGACATAACCATTCTTACTATCACCCGCGGCCACGAAACCATCCCCAACCCCTCTGCCGATATGACTCTTATGCTCAACGATGAACTAATATGTTTCGGAAGACTGGAAAACATTCAATCCCGGCTCCATACATCCCCAAAGTAACAAAAAAAAGCCGGTTTTAACGCCGGCCTTATTATTCGTTCCTAATTACCCTTTAGTCTTTCTCCCAGATTCTCCATAAGCTGCCGATTCTTATCTTGACTTTGACGACATTGTCATTGAGTATCATCTGCACCCTGCTCTTGCCCAGAGTCGGATGATCAAAAGCAAGTCCGTTATCGTCGCTGAGTTTTTCAGCAATCGCCGGAGATTCGTTAAGAACATAAAGTATTCTCTCAAGACTCTGATTTATCATCATACCGCCGGTATCCAAAACCCTGCTCTCTTCTTTCACCTGCGCGATATCATCGCGGGTATTTTCGAGTACTTTACGAAGTATTGCGATTCGTTGTTGATTTTCGCTGGTATAGGGCTCAGACAAAGTTTGTTCATCAAGAATCATCTGACAGTCAAATCGAAGCTTCTGACCTTCCGCTCCGAGATGCCACGGTTTTTCGTCAACGGCCAGAAAATATTTCCTGGTCACGGTGAAATCTTCTTCGCTGAACCCGGCCATTGTAAGCCAGAACTGGTAAGTCTTTTTCTTTTCGCCCCACCCAGCCACTACACTCGGACTCTGAGCGACAAGCTCACCTTTGTGCTGCTTAATAACATCCAGCACATAGGCACTGGTACTGCGATTAAGCTCTATACTGTTATACGCATCAGGCAAATACTTCGTATAAGGCTTCGACTCTGGAGTAATCCGTTCCAGAGGCTCCTCAGTCACCCCGCAACCGCTGAAAAATGCCAGGACTGTCGCTGCCGCACAAACCAGATAAATTCCCTTAGCCTTCAATCCAGTCCCTTTCAAATTTTCTACTGTCTACTGTCTACTGACTACTGACTATTAGATTACACTTCCTTCGCGCCTATCCACTTCATCATCTTGCGAAGTTTTCTGCCGACCTTTTCAAGTTTGCAGTTATAGTCTTTCTTATACAAAGCATTGAATTTCTTCATCCCGCCTTTATATTCACCGACCCATTCTTTCGCGAATTTCCCGCTTGTGATTTCACCAAGAATCTTTTTCATCTCAGCCTTGGTCTTATCGGTAACAATCCTCGGCCCGCGAGACAAATCGCCGTACTCAGCCGTATTTGAAATGCTGTATCGCATATAGCTCATTCCGCCCTGATACATCAGGTCAACAATCAGCTTCACTTCGTGCATACACTCAAAATACGCAATCTCCGGCTGATAACCTGCCTTGACAAGAGTCTCGAAACCAGCCTTGATCAAACTCGTCAATCCGCCGCAAAGAACTACCTGCTCCCCGAACAAATCCGTTTCGGTTTCTTCTTTATATGTCGTCTGAATAATACCCGCTCGTGCGCCGCCAATTCCATTGCCCCAGGCCAGCGCAATCTTCTTCGCATCCCCTGTCGCATCCCGCTGAACTGCCACAAGACACGGAACTCCGCCGCCCTTTTCATACTCACTCCGGACAAGATGCCCAGGCCCTTTCGGCGCAATCATAACGATATTAACACTCTTAGGCGGAACTATATATTTGAAATGAATATTGAACCCGTGACAGAATCCCAAAGTCTGTCCAGCCTTCAGATTCGGCTGAATCTGTGTCTCATATATCTTGGCCTGCATCTCATCAGGCAGAGTTACGATTATAAGCGTCGCTCCCTTCATCGCCGTTGCAATATCACTTGGCTTAAATCCGTGCTTCTTTGCCAGCTTATAATTAGCTGTACCCTTCAGCTCTGCCACCGCCACTTTAACTCCGCTGTCCCGAAGGTTCAAACTGTGTGCATGACCCTGACTGCCATAGCCGATTACCGCAACTTTCTTACCCTTTCCCTTCAAAGGTCCGATTGGCGCCTGCTTTTGATAATATATCTTTGCCATTGTATAAAAACTCCTAAAAATAATGGTTATTGCGTATCCAGTTTTAACTGCTTAACAGTGCTATATTTTTATATGCAAATCGCCCCTTTTGCAAGAAAATTTGTCAGTGTTTTATTCGTGGTTAGCCCCGTCATCTCGTATGACGGGGTTCAGAGCCCAAGCGATAGCGCAGGGAGTTTTGTGTACTTCGTGTTTAGCCTCGCCATCACTTGTCGCGGCGTAGTTCTTCGAACGAAGACGGATGGCCGGGTTTGTTTCCCTGTCATTCCCGACCTGATCGGGAATCTAGTTTTTCACTTTTCCCACCTTTCACACTTTTCCCACTTTTTACTGACAACTGATAACCGATAACTGAATTACTGATAACGGTTTTATTCATTCTCATTTGTCGTTTTGCCGAACTTGGCCATCGCTATCGTACCGGTCCGAACCATATTTTTAATCCCATAAGGCCGGCAGGCCTCGATTAGAGCCTCGATTTTTTCTTCCGGCCCGGTCGCCTCGACCATAACAGTCTTGGGCCCGATATCAACAACCTTTGCCTTAAACATTTCGACCATCGCGAGCACTTCCGGCCGTTTCTCCGGCGGAGTATGAACGCAAAGCAGCATCAAATCTCTCGCTATCACTTCCGTTCCCGAAAAATCCTGTATCTTGACGACATCGATAATCTTGGCGAGCTGTTTACGAACCTGCTCAACGACCTTATCATCGCCGAGAACGACTATTGTCATTCTGCTAAGAGCGGGATTATCCGTCCGCCCGACCGCCAGCGAATCTATATTGAATGCCCTTGCCGCGAACATCCCCGCAACATGTGCCAGCACTCCCGGCCTATTCTGAACCAACGCGCTTATTATATGTTTCATATCTTTATCCTTTTGAAATCAAAACTTCCATCCCCCACCTAAAAAAATCAGGTGCGGGATTCCTCATTTTTTCTCTTTTATTTTTCATTTTTTATTTTCTGTTTACGCCATACTCTCGAATATATCCAGCCCGTCCATTTCGTGAAGGCTTTTTCCGGTTGCGACCATAGGCCAGACATTTTCTTCCCGTTCAACCCTGAAATCGACCAGACAGGGCCGTTTTTCGGCAAGCATTTTCGCGATGCCGCTTTTAACTTCGCTTTTTTTATCGACAGTAATTCCAACCGCACCAAACGCCTCAGCCACCGCCGCAAACTCTGGATTCACCAGCGAACTCTTCGAATACCTTTTCCCATAAAATAATTCTTGCCATTGGCGGACCATGCCCATATAGCCGTTGTTGAGAATGCAGATTTTGACTGGGAGGTTGTACTGAACGGCGGTGCAGAGTTCGTTCATAGTCATATTGAAACTACTGTCGCCGTCAATGTCGATAACCAGCGCGTCCGGTTTTGCGACTTGGGCGCCAATCGCGGCGGGCAGGCCGAAACCCATCGTTCCCAAACCGCCGGAAGTGATAAAATGTCGAGGCTTTGTGTGCTTGTAGAACTGAGCAGCCCACATCTGATGCTGTCCGACCCCGGTAACGATAATCGCACGGTCCTTAGTCGCTTCCCAGAGCTGCTCAATAACATACTGCGGTTTGATGTTTGCGCTGTTCCTGTCAAACTTGAACGGAAATTTGCTCTTCCACTCGGCAATTTTATCGAACCACGATTTGCGCTGGTTGAACTCAACCTCTTTAGTCAGCTCTGTAAGAATAACACCGGCATCTCCGACAACGGGAATATCAACATGAACATTCTTGCTAATACTGCTCGGATCGATATCAATATGAATAATCTTCGCATTCGGGGCGAAGGTTTTAAGCTTTCCTGTAACTCTGTCGTCAAATCTTGCGCCAATCGCAATCAATAAATCACATTCCTGAACGGCATAATTGGCGTAAGCCGAACCGTGCATTCCAAGCATATCGAGCGATTGCGGCTGGGTCTGGTCGTAAGCGCCCAGGCCAAGCAGCGTCATCGTAACGGGCAGATTCGCCTTTTTCGCAAATGCCCTCAATTCATCAGACGCATTGCCTGTAATAACACCGCCGCCGACATAGAGAACCGGCTTTTGCGATTTGTTTATCGCGGCAGCGGCCATTTTAATCTGACGCAGATGTCCCTGTGCCTGGAGTTTGTAGCCGGGCATAGAAATTTCCGTCAGCGGTTTTGTCTGGCATTTGCCAACGGAGACATCGACTGGAATATCTACCAGCACCGGCCCGGGTCTGCCTGTCTTTGCGATGTAAAACGCTTCGCGGAGCGACTGCTGCAAATCTTTAACATCCTTGACAATCATATTATGTTTTGTAATCGGACGGGTTATACCCGTAGTGTCGGCTTCCTGAAAGGCATCGTTGCCGATGAGGTCGGTACGAACCTGGCCGGTCAGAGCGACGAGCGGAACAGAGTCCATCATCGCGTTTGCGATGCCGGTGATTAGATTGCAGGCGCCGGGGCCGCTTGTCGCAATGACAACGCCGACTTTTCCGCTTGCGCGGGCATAGGCATCGGCCATATGGCAGCCGCCCTGTTCGTGGCGCGGAATTATAAAATTAATCGGCGCATCGTAGAGCTTGTCAAACAAAGGAAGGACTACTCCGCCGAGATAGCCGAACATAGTATCAACGCCCTGCTCAATGAGAGTATCAACAACAATTTCGGCACCGGTTTTGATTGGGAGATTGGAGGGATTTTGGGCACCATCGCCCTGTGAGGGTTTTTTACTCATTTTTTACTCCTGATAAACTGTTATCGTTATTCGGGCTAACTGCGGTTTTACTGGGCTGCTCTGATGGGCCGATACTTATGCTACGCGCTATAAGCACCTGCTACATCAGGATTTGCGCCCGGCCGCAACGCCATAATCGCAATTCAAAATGCGTTTCAGGTTCGCCCAAACCGGCGGTTGGCTGGGTTGAG
>JAQTQF010000049.1 GCA_028712345.1 Phycisphaerae bacterium
TTTTTGCCGCCCTTGCCCTGCCTGATAAGAGCGTTATGGCGCAAAGGCTTATGACCCTGTTCGACGGCATCAGGAGCCCGTTTGAGACCTTCGATGTACATATCTGTCGCGTAATCGAAGTTATCTGTGGCCGCAACTTCTTCAGCCCTTTTGAAAAAGGGTATAGCCTTGGTCAAATCACTGTTATTTTGAGCAATTTCGTCCGCCATAAAAGGCAAATAAACTCCGCTAATGCTTTATTATAAGTTCCGTATGATAAAATAACTTATATTTTTTGTCAAACCATTCTTTTAGCCCTGATGCCCTGTAGAAAACATGTAAAAACCGTCGTTCTGTCCGAAAGGACTCCATAGGAGAACGGAGCGAAGCGCAGTGAAGAATCTCTTGTTAATGTCAAAACGAGATTCTTCCCCCTAAGGGGTCAGAATGACATCTGTGGCGGTTTTCTACGAAGTACTTTTAGGATAGAAATACAGTTGCCGGTTAGCGGTAAAAAATGTGGGTGCGCAGATGGGTTAATGGGGTATTTTGCTATATTTTATATTGTTGTATTTGGTGTTTATCCCGTTGCTTTACCAGCCGATTCCAGTTCTTTCATTTTCTTGGGTTCGGTTACACTTCGTGAAATAGTGGAAAATATCTCGACTTGGCCTTCAGCCGACTTATGCGCAGCCAGTACCATAAGAACGGGTATTTCGTGTCTATCTTTTACATTCAGCAAAGCACATTCACCCATCCACACACCGTTGCGTATAGCAAGAGGAAGCACCTCTTCGGAAAACATTTTATTCGTCCGCTCAGGATGGACATCGTCAATCCTGAATTTTGTTACATCTTCATCTTCTCCGATGCCGCACATTTTTCTGCCGGCCTTGTTTATATACATTATGTGCCTATCATTAGCGTCGGCATAACCGACAAAATCAGGCGTTGCCTCAAGAATCGCAGCAAGTCGTTCCTTTGTTTTTTCAGATTCCTTGTGCTTGGTAATATCCCTTGCTATCAGCGAGACACCGCTTATTTTCCCATCTACCTCATTGACCGGCGAGATCGCCAGGGACACATCGATTAGGTTGTTGTCTTTTCCGATATGTACTGTTTCGAAGTGTCTGATGTGTTCTCCCTGTGATATCTTTTCAAAGAGATATATTAAATCGTCCTGCTGTTCAGAAGGAACTAATATCGACAGTGATTCGCCTATAATCTCATATTCTCTGTATCCGTATATCTTTTCGGAGCCTTTGTTCCAACTGGTGATAATGCCTTCGGGACTGCTGCCAACAATGGCATCATCGGAAGAGTCAACAATAGCCGCCAGCCGGTTGCGTTCAATGGAGCGTTTGTATAATTGAATCTTGGAGAAATACGCAGACATTGTTATCGCCGCAATAGTA
This sequence comes from Phycisphaerae bacterium, assembly GCA_028712345.1. Classification (GTDB taxonomy): domain Bacteria; phylum Planctomycetota; class Phycisphaerae; order Sedimentisphaerales; family UBA12454; genus GWC2-45-44. The sequence goes on from JAQTQF010000049.1 coordinate 1,395, forward strand.
ACAACAAATACGGTTATTCCCCATGCCATATATTGGGCCGTAAAAAGATCTTCTTTTATATGCTCCTGAACAATTTCGGCAAAGTAATACATCCCGGAGGCATAATTAAATTTTTGCTCCTCGTATTCGGAACTTTCGAGCAGTTCTAAGGCCGCCTGGTGATTACCTTGGCGCACAAATTCAAAAGCCTTGTTTTCCATAGCGACAAGTTTCATATTGGCCAAATCGGTATAACCTGCATACTTCCCGCTGGGAGCGTCTATCAGACTGACGGCTTCCTTGATAGCGGCATCCAGCTGCGGTGCATATTTTCTGTATCGCCCCTCCCATTTCGAATCACCCGTAGCCGCGGCCAGATATGCCGATGAAGTTAGAACCTCGTCAAGCTGCGTTATAATCCCGGTTAACTCTATCGCTCTGTGTTCACGCTGATGGCAATCGGCAATATCACCGAATGCATGAAATATGAACAAACCGCCTGTCAATAATATTGCCATTATCAGTAGGGCCGCCAGTACGAATTTGACAACTCGGCAAGGTGTGGTTTTGCAGACTTGCCTACCCAATATGACACCATGTTGATTGGTATTTTCTGTCCTCATTTCTAATGCCTTAAAAAACTTAAAAGTTATCAAGTCTTTTTATCTCTCCAACTATATTGCGGCAATAGAGTTATCGACACTCGCAAGACAGGAATGAATTTAATTTGGTCCAAAAGATAAAAATCGGATACGGCTGGCGAAACAATAATACATAACTACTTATCGCAAAAGCTGTTATCTTCCCCTGTCATCCCTTTAGATTAGTATTGATTTGTCATCGGGTGATTGCTGTTTATCGGACGCAATAACTTTTGGCTCGTTAGAAGTAAATTAATTCATATCACTAAACAAAAAAAAGGCAGGTTTATCACCTGCCCTTTTGCTTTTCGTTTAACATAATTTCAGGACTTAGCCTTTTTATCCTTAATCACTTCCTTTTTTACATCATCCGCTTTAGGCCTGTCTGCTCTAATCAGCACAAACTCATCGTCCTGAATCATTCCTACTCCAGGCGCATATATCTTTGTACCGAGACCCTCTTCTATGGCGCTGCTGTCTTCCGTTTTTACGCATTTTTTATAAGTACCGGCAGGAATGGTTGCCTTTCCCGTAGTGCTGACTATTTCGGCACGGTCCATCGCAACGGCGGGGGCGATCTCCTGATAATACTTATCGCCCTTCTTAGGCTTGGCTGGCATCATAAGACCAAATTTGTTTCCGTTTTCACCGCTCAGCCAGCTTCCCCCGTGGCCGGTAATCTGACCTTGCTTATCATACATATCAACATCTTCGCCAAAATAGTACACATCGCCTGTGGTCTTATCGATAGCAAAATAATTTCTCGATATCTCGGCCAGTTTCCCTTCCGAAGTTTCGCGCTCCTCGACTATTCGAGTCTCGACGCCATCGACAACTTTGGTCTCATTCAGAACAGTAATAATCAGCCTGTCCCTGCCGCTCTTGAGGTTCAGGCGATAGCCGGGAATGAGAACAAAGTATTTATTTTCGCCGACGCTGACGAAATTTTTCTTATCAATCTCAAAAGTATCCTGCCATTCTTTTTGAACCTTTGCGGCAGTTTTGACGGCTTTACCTTTTTTACAGGCGGCTTTCGGTGAATTACTGTCCGCCGCCCATATCGCGGTATTTACAAATAAAATCAGCCCGCAGAAACAAACCGCAATTAACACTTTCTGATATGCCTTCATAATTTTCTCCTTTTAGAATTTTATCCTATTATACTGTCATAAAGACCGCAACGCAATAACAAGATTTTCCCTAACGGCCCACTGCCGTTACGATTCTGTCGTTGTTATTAAAATCCTTTTCGATGGTGACCCTACCAAAGCCCTCTGCGTCCTCAAGCATTTTCTTAACTGCTTCCCCCTGCGAATAGCCTATTTCGAGTATCATCGCACCTGCCGGCTTGAGATGCTCCGCCGCCCGAGCAATAATCTTCCTGTAAATATCAAGCCCGTCGGCGCCACCATCGAGGGCGAGGGCCGGCTCATAATTTTTCACCTTCGCATCGAGATTTTCATACTCGGCTCTGCTTACATAAGGCGGATTCGAGACAATCAAATCAAAACGCCGAACATCGAGCTGGCCGATTATCGGCTCAAACAAATCGCCTTCAAGAATTTTAACTCTATCGGCAAGCTTATATTTGGCAATATTCTCCGCCGCAACAGCCAGAGCCTTTTCGCTTATATCGGTAGCAATAACTTTGCAATTCGGATAATTCTTCGCAATCGCCGCTGCGATGCAGCCGCTTCCCGTGCATAAGTCGCAGACATTTTGACTGCCCAAATCCGTACGAGTCCTTAGAAATTCTATCGCCCTTTCGACGAGCAGTTCAGTCTCCGGCCGGGGAATAAGACAATCGGGACAAACCTTAAACGACATAGAATAAAATTCGCAGCTGCCGACAAGGTACTGCACCGGCTCAGCAGCGATACACCGTTTGACAAGACTGTGGAGTTTGTCGAGTTTGGGCTTTTCGATAACTTTGTCAAAGTGCATATACAGCTCGATTCTCTGGGTGCCAAGAACAAAGCTTAAAAGCATCTCAGCAGTCAGACGGGGAGAGTCTATCTTTTTTTCGGCAAAGTAACCGACCATCCAGTCGAGCAGTTTTTGTATAGTCCAGTTTTGGTGCAAATCAAACTCCGGTAAAAGCCTTGTCCCAGTCTTTCCATACCGGCTCAAGACCCGCCGATTTCAGCATAGAAGCAATCTCTGCCGGACTCCTGTCGTCAGCGATTTCAAATTGTTTCAATGCTGAGTTTTTTTCGGAATATCCGCCGGGACTCGTTCTGCTGCCTGCGCTCATTCGAGTTACGCAAATTTTTGCGGCATTATCCCTGAAATTTGCATCTTCGCGAGTCGAAAGCACAATCTCCGCATCGGCAAAACACAATCTAAGAGCAACCATCATTTGAACAAGCTCTGAATCGCTTATCATATGTTCAAATAATTTATCATCTACATTCTCTGCCGGACGCAGTCTCGGAAATGAAAATGAAATTCTCGCCTGCCAGTAATTCTTCATCAGGAAATACGCATGCTCTGCCATCGCAAGCGTCTGCGTCCGCCAATCACTAAGCCCGATTAAAAAACCAAGCCCAAGACTTCTGAATCCCGCCTCTCCTGCCCACCCGAGCGTCTCAAGTCGCCTCTGATAATCGGCCTTGGGGCCTGTTTTATGAAATCGAGCATAATCGGAGCGGTCATAAGTCTCCTGATACAACGCAATCCCGTCAATGCCAGCAGCAAAAAGCCTTTCGTAATCAGCCTGGTCGAACGGATAAACCTCTATCGATATCGAGCTGAATTTTTTTCGCAATTTTGCGGCAAGAGCAGCAAGATAATCAACTGTAATAAAATTTCTATCCTCTCCGCTAACCAGCAGAATATGCCTGAACCCCTCATCGGCTAAAATATCCGCCTCTCTGCACGCCTGCTCAACGGTTAATCTTTTTGGCGAGGAATTACCCTTGGCATTAAAAGCACAGTACGGACAGCTGTTAACGCAAAAATTGGAAACATACAGCGGAGCGTAAAGCTGCACGACATTTCCGAATCTCTGTCTTGTAATCTTCTGCGCTTTTTGCGCCATCTGCTCAAGATATTTTTCCGCCCCCGGCGAAATCAGCGCCGCCAGTTTCTGCCGGTTATATCTTCCGCCGTCATCCGACAGCGCAGCCAAAATATCAGTGTCTTTCTGTGCCGGTATATTCTGAAATTCTTCAATCTTCATTTTTTTTAATCTCTTAAAAATCCTGTCAGCGGACTTGAAGCGTCAGCCTGCTGTTTGACATCGGCTTTACCCGCTTCGAACGCTTCTCTGCCTGCCTCAACCGCTTTTCTAAAGGCCGCCGCCATTTTCACAGGCTCCTTCGCCGCCGCGATTGCGGTATTAACCAGCACGGCATCGGCACCCATTTCCATTGCCTCAGACGCGTGCGATGGGGCGCCGAGGCCGGCATCGATGACCACCGGAACCCTCGCCTGTGAAATAATTATCTCAAGCGACGCTTTTGTTTTTAATCCCTGATTCGAACCAATCGGCGAGGCAAGCGGCATCACCGTCGCGCAGCCCGCATCCTGAAGTCTTTTCGCCAACACCGCATCAGCGTTTATATAAGGCAGAACGACGAAACCTTCCTTAACAAGAATTTCCGCCGCCTTGAGCGTTTCGACAGGGTCGGGCAATAAGTAATATGGGTCGGGCGTAACTTCGAGTTTAAGCCATTCTATCCCCGTCGCCGCCCTCGCCAGCCTTGCCAGCCGTACCGCCTCATCGGCATTTCTCGCGCCTGATGTATTGGGCAGCAGAAGATATTTCTTCCGGTCTATCGCCGAAAGCATATCATCGTCTGGATTATCGATATCCACCCGCCGAAGCGCAACGGTTACCATTTCGGCCCCCGACGCTTCAATTGCCTCAGCCATAATTTTATTGGAAGCGAATTTGCCCGTCCCTATAAACAGCCTGCTCGCAAACTCTCTGCCCGCTATTATCAGTTTATCCGACATACTATCCGCCTCCGACAAGCCGTATCAGTTCAATCTTCTGACCGGCAGTCAATTTTGTGCCGCCGAAATTATCTTTCCTGATAATCTGCCCGTCAATTTCCGCAACCACCGTCGCTTCGTCAACTTTCAAAACGCCGAGCAATTCTTTCATTGTCGCAGGCAACACGCCGGCAAATTCTTTATCTTCACCGTTTATTTTCAAAACCATCATATATCACCTTATAAAAAAATAGCCGTCCGCTGAAAGCAGACTCCAAAACTCAAAACTTAGAACTCAAAATTTATCCGCCTATGGCGGACTAAAAACTATTTATCAGTAATTCAACAATCGCGTTGGCCTGATGACCTGCGGCAATAATTACCCGACAGGCCATAAGACTCAAACCTTTTTCAATTCCGTTTTCGCTGTCGCCGACCATTATCAGCCGTTCAGATATTTTTTTCGTCCTTATTTCGTTACTCTTTCCATAACCGGCCAGGCCGCTTGCGGCAACAACAATCGTTTTTTTCATACTGCCGAGTATCGTCTCTATCAGCATCTGTTTTGACTGTGCCTTATCGAAACACTCCGCAACGATGGGACAGTCCTTAAAAACTGCCGGTACATTTTCAGGATTAAGCTTTACCGAAACACCTTTAATCTCGACATAGGGATTTATTTTTTTGAGATTCTCGATTGTCGCATTAACTTTATCGGCGCCGAGCTGAGCGACAAAATAGTTCTGCCTGTTGAGATTGCTCGGCTCGACAATGTCAAAATCCGCTATGACAAGCTTGCCGACCCCTACCCGCACAAGAGCGACCGCCACATTGGAGCCTAACCCGCCCAACCCCGCGATTCCGACCGTCGCGGCTTTTAATTTTTCATACACCGCCTCGCCGTGCCGTTCGATAAGCATCTCTTTAAATTGTTCACAACTTAACTTAATCATATCTGCTGCCGTTTCTAAAATAAAAACTTCACATCTGCCATTCCCCCGTTTAGCCCCGCCATCTTGTATGGCGGGTTTAGTTAAATCTCATCGCCAAAGGCGACCCCATAAATCTTCATTTTTCAATTTTTTTAACAGTGTTAATCCGTGTCTAAAAATAACAGCGTTACTCTGTGTCTTTTTCATTTTGTTATTCGTTCTAAATACCAAAAAAAACGCAGCCGTAAAAAAGGCTGCGCCAAGATTTTTTGTCTCTTGTGCCTCCCTTACGCAGGTATTAACGCTGTTCAGGTTCAAAGGGTCGTCCCTTTCGGGACCTCTCAGCCCATTCCGCAAACAAACAGCAGGCAGCAGGGCTTAAAATATTTCGCCTGCTCACCTGTTCCGCTGTTCACCTGCTCCATCGGCCTTTGGGCCGATTCGGGGCTCCCCTGTCACGGGAATTCATTATTTACTTTTACTTTATTCTACTGCTCAGCCGATTAAAAACAAGCCTTTTCCGGCAAGCAACTCAAATTAAATTTTTATACCCATCTTAACCACTTAAGCTTTATATTTATGTATATAGTTATTTAATTTATTATCTAGTTCCTTATTGATTTGTCTCTTCTTAGCTTCTTTTGCCATATCTGCAGATACAATCCTTTTACCTAATGGAGCAAAACTTGCCGCTGCCAAGTTAAAATGAGCTAATCCCCAAAAAACAGGCAATACAAAAAAGAATAGGCACAAATATACGACCCCCAAAATAGCATGTCCGATTGCGAGCCAAAGACCAGCAAGTATTATCCAAAGAAAATTTGCTAATCCTGTACCGGTAATACGCTTTTCTCCAATCATTTCAGCGGCTACAAGCTCTTTACCAAAGGGTAAGGCCGCAAAACCAGCTATTCTAAACGCGGCTATTCCAAAAGGTATGCCAATAATTGTACAACACAAAATTGCCCCCAAAAATAACCATCCCAAACACATAAATAGTCCGCCACCAAAGATGAACCATAACAAATTTCCCACGAATGCCATAATTTTCACCTCTTTACTTTCTGATTTTTCTGATGCTATAAAATTCTGTAAAAATTGTCAAAAAATCCACTATTTTTTTTCTTCAACGCCTAAATTTATGGGCATCCTTTTAATTCCCTCAAATTTACACGCTCTAATTTTACGAGCAAACCGCCAAAAAATAAGTCTTTTCCGGCAGGCATTTTTCTATTCCGATTTCTTTTTCTTGCTATGAAAACCGAAAGGCTCTTTAGGCTTCTGTTCAGGAGCGGGCATAAGCAGTCGAATTGCCTCCACCAAAGCAACTATATGCTTATCGTGGCTTTTCGTTTTTTCTTCAAGCTCTCTTAACTTCTTTGCCAGTTCTTTATACGGAGCCAACAATCGGCGAAGTTTTACAAACGCCCTCACAACAAAAACGCTTGTCTCGACAGCCTGCTGGGAATTTAAGACGCTGGCAGCCATAATAGCCCCGTGTTCGGTAAAAGCGTAAGGCAATTTTCTGCGCCCGCCCCAGCCCGAACTTGATATCGCAATTTGCGACATCAAGTCGGTCAATTCTCTTTTGGTCAGTTGAAACATAAAATCGGATGGAAATCTGGCGATATTGCGCTTGACCTGCTCATTTAAACGACTCGTTGATACGCCGTATAAATCGGCCAAATCAGAATCAAGAATTACTTTCTGCCCTCTTACCAGCAGAATCTTAGTTTCCACTCGTTCTATTGGAATAACAGCATTTCGCTCTCTGACCACAAAAAGCCTCTCTATAAAAACCCTTTGCGACAAAATACATACGGAAATAATACCCGTTGATCGCTATACCGTCAAAAGGAAAGTAATTTAAACCGGCCTTGTAATTATCGGCGATTAATACTATAATATGCCCTTTTATTCCCGTATTAAAAGATAGGAAAATTTTATGGCAAATTTGACCAAACTCGACGAGCTTGTATCGCTTTGCAAAAGAAGAGGATTCATATTCCAATCCAGCGAAATCTACGGCGGACTGGCAAGCTGTTATGACTACGGCCCGCTCGGTGCCGAACTCAAAAGGAATGTCCGCAACGCATGGTGGAAAAGCACCGTCCAGATGCGCGACGATGTTGTCGGCCTTGATTGCAGTATCTTTATGCACCCGCTGGTCTGGAAGGCCTCCGGCCACGCCGATAAATTCGCAGACATCGTTACCGTCTGCAAAAAATGCAATGTCCGAACTCGCGTTGACCATTTGACAGAAAATGCCGATGAGCACACCGAACATGTTCCCGTCGAAACCGCTCAAAAAGACGCCAAAGACCTTTCCAAAAAAGTCTGCCCGGCCTGCGGCAAAATCGGCCAGTTCACCGAGCCTATGCCCTTCCGCCTGATGTTCGAGACGCAGATGGGCGCTAATATTGAAGATTCAATGACGATATTCCTCCGGCCAGAAACCGCTCAGGGCATTTTCGTAAACTTCAGAAATGTACTCGATACGACAAGAATAAAAATTCCTTTCGGTATCGCTCAAATCGGCAAAAGTTTCAGAAATGAAGTAACCACAAAGGCCTTTATCTTTAGGACAAGAGAATTTGAACAGGCCGAGATTGAATTTTTCTGCGCGCCCGGCA
>JAQTQF010000050.1 GCA_028712345.1 Phycisphaerae bacterium
GTACGGTTGAGCCGTCGCGTGGGAAGGTTGCCAGCCCGCCGCTGATTGCCAGTATTCCTTTGCCCTCTGCCCCCAGCGCCGGCAGGTTGGTATTGTTAATCTCGTTTCTGAACCGCTGGCAGATACTTATTACCTGTTTGGGATGTTCTGAAGCGACAGTTCGTCTTTCTTCTTCGAGTTCGATTGCGCTGCCGGGTTTGATATTCCAGAATACCACCGCAAATTCATCGCCGCCGACTCTGCCGACAACATCCTGCTTTCTGCAGCACTTCTGCAGCAGCAGCGCGACTTGTTTGAGAATATTATCGCCTACCGGATGTCCGAAAAGGTCATTGTAATGTTTAAAATTATCAATATCGAAAACCAATAGAGTAACCTGAAGAGATTCTTTATCGGCTCTGGCGATAATCTGACGCAAAAATTCTCGTACGAATCTTCTGTTCTTTATGCCTGTAAGTTCGTCCTCCATTACGAGTTTTTCAAGTATTTCGATTCTTTGCTGTTGCTGCTCTATGATTGAAATATCAGAAACAGTAGCAGCGGCAGAAATTTCGGGAGCAGGAACTGATGTCAGGGTGCCAGTAGGTGTTTTGCCTGTTTCTTTAGACTGTTTAGCACAAAATCGTGTCGGAAGCAGGTAATAATCGTCCGCGATACGAGTTCCATTGGATTGAGTATTTATAAATTTAATTACTTCAGGTTCCCGCCACATCGGAGTCAGCAGAAAAACTTTCGCTTCGGGATTTATCTGCCGAAGTTTTATAAGAGAATCGGCCAGATTTTTATCCAATCCTTCAGGCAGTATGGCAACAGTTTGGATCGGCTCCTTTTCTGCAGTAGAAATAGCATCTGACAGATTATCGCAGTTATGAAACCGAACACCGCTGCAGCCGGATATGTCAATGGCAGAGTTCTCAACTCGGCCTACCAGCAGAATTTGCGTATCGCTATTTTGATTGTCTATGGTAATTTTGGTTTGCATAGTCCCGAATTATACCAAAATCCGGCAGAAAAGTCAAATTAGGCAAAACAGACTAATTCGGTGAGGGGGTTGGCAGGGCGGCCAATTTTTCAGCGGCCTGGGCGGCAAAAATGCTTTTCGGGTGGTTTTTTAGGAAATTTTCGAGGCCCTGCCGGGCTTCGAACAGGTATTTTTCCTTCTCGGCCTGGCTTAAATTATGTTCTTTCCAGATAGCCAGTTTCAGACAAGCCTGTTCGAATTTGGCCTGTATTCCGCCATCAGTGCCGGGGTATTGTTTGGCCAGCCAGCCGAGCTTCTGCTGTCTTAATATTGCATCGGGAAGGAGCATAATTTGCGCCAGCATAATATTGTCCGTTATTGGATTGGTTTCCCCTGCCTCAGAGAGAAGATTTTCCAGATATGCCGTAAAAAATCGGTCGTGAGGATTAAGCAGTATAAATTGAGACAGAAGATGCTGAGTTTTTGCATCGCCCGTGAGATTTTCGCTGCTGATGAGCTGGTGGAAATATTCAAGCTCTCTTCTTAATTTTTTCAAATCGACATCTGTAATAACCGTTGCCAAGGGCTTACGGAAGATTTTTTCAAATTCATCCGCCCCAACCGGCATTGGACGGTTCAATTCATTGTCAACCATAACGAGAGCCTGGTCGATTAGCTGATTGGCATAAGAAAACTTTTCCATTCCGGCAAGATGAATAGCCCTTCGTTTGCGAGCCTCGATGGATTCGACACTGCTGGGATACTCGGAAAAAAGTCTGTGCCAGATGGGCAGATTTTCATTATGAGAATAGTCGTTATAAAATTGCAGAGTTTCGTTCTCAAACAGCGCACTAAGGTCCGGCGAAAGCTCGCTGAGCATCGCTTTGTAATAAAGCGCTATCGGCATACGGCTTATTCTAACTTTGCTTTTCAGAAGCGCTCTATGGATAAAAGCCGGTTTAAACCACTGTTTCGGAGGGTTTATAAAGTTTTCATATTGACTCAGGAGCTGCTGCTTTTTTGCCTGATATTTCAGATCATCCGGAACATTAAACCACTCCGGCCAGCGGTCGTGAAGAAGCCTGTTCTGGATTTCCTTTTTTAATACCGTCCGCAACGCAATAGTTTCTTCGGGATAGAATGGACTCTGGAAATAACTTCTGCTTTGAGGGCTTTTTACCACATGGTTGAGTGCTTCGGTTATACTGTGGCTGTGGAATTCCTTTATAGTCTCAGGATTGTTTTTGGCAATATACAACTGATAGTCAAGCTCGGCAAGGCTGATTCTGCTCTGAAATACTATTATTGCCGCAACAAGAGCGACAGCGGCAGTGCTCCAGATTAGTCCCGGACGGTAGCGGGTAAAGTGTCCTATCGCGATGGCAAGGCCTGAAATCATCAGAGCGTTGGATATACCGTAGAACCATGGGGCGAACGATATTGCCCATCTGATACTCTCGGCGTTTTTAATCGGACCATAAAAGCCGAAATATAGAATGGCCGGCGCCGTGCATAAAACGATTGCGATAAATCGCGACCTGAAACGAAGAGGCCTTGATGCTACCGCAAATGAGCCGATAAGGACGGCAAGAGCAAGCCCGGGCAGTTTGACTATCAGCAGCAGGATAAACACATAGACAAGACTGTATTTAAAACTCATAAGCTGCGCCGAAATAATCGGCACTGCCGTGAAAATTCCTATGAGAAGTCCGAGTACGAAAATCTGGGCGGGATATTCAAAAATGCTCAATGGCGAGAAAATATATCTTTCGAGATAGAAATGTTCAGGAAAATCAGCAGAAACCAAAACGCCAAACAGCAGTTTGGACCAGAAAAGGGCAGCCAATAAATAGATAACCATCGCCAGAGCGTAACAGCCGTTGACATTTGCGTGGCTGTAGTGCAGGGTTGGTCCCTGCGTCATAAACGATTTCTTTACGGACTTATCACTATCAGTTTTTGCCATAACCAGGCATTATAACTCCAACGCCGGGTAATTAACAGGGTTTATTAGGGGGTAATAGACAAGGGTAAGCCGGTAGCTTGTGGCGATATAACTTCTTGAAAATGATATTGTTACGCCCTGATAAGGTCGGCGATTTTCATCAATCTGCTGATATTGTCTCTTTCAGCCTCGGCCAGTTTATCATAGATAAAGCGAATCATCTGTCCCAGCTCAGGTATGACAACATGCTCGAGGACATTTACTCTGCGTCTTGTTTTCTGCAGTTCATCGGCAAGGAGTTGGGCCTGTTTTTCTTTCTCGGCAAGTTCGAGCAGTTTGTCGAACACTTTTTCCAGACCCTTAAGAGCTATGTCGAGTTCGCCGCTGGTGTTGGCAAAGCCGTAGCTGATAATTTCGCCTTCGATATCTTTGGTGAATTTCGGGACCCTTACGCTCATTATGCTCGCAAAGCTGATGGCAAGACTGAATCTCTTGGTCGGAACATCCATCGCAGATTTGATGCTTTCCGGCTCCATTGTCGCCCTTGCCATTACGAAACGCCGGGAAGTTTCGACCAGTTCCTTTTCAACTTCCTTTCGCAATGCTCCCAGCAGCCGGGATATCTGTATAAGCTGTCTCGATATCTCGTCCCTTTTTTGGCTGAGCAGTTTATGACCTCGCTGGGCCAGTGCCACACGCCTTCGCAGCCGAAGCAGTTCCATTCTTGTTGCGTTTATATTTGCCTGCATAATATCTTTCAGTAGTTAATAGTCATTAATCATTAGCCGGTAGCTGACAATTTGCGCCTCAGACTTTTTTGAGAAGCGTTTAGAAGTTTTGAAACTTCTTCTAAAATCGGCATTAAGCTTGAATCACAATAACCAAGCTCACCTGCCAGAATAAGATAATATCTACACTCTTCCAATGAACCTTTAGATATTTCCAAAAATCTCATTTTATCCTTAATGGAACTCTTGCCAAACCCTTCAGCGATATTTGCCGGAACAGAAACAGCCGCACGACGCATCTGGGATACCAGGCCATAAGTCTCGTCCTTAGGAAATTTTTCACATAAACGATATATCGAGATTACAAAATTATGAGACTTCTGCCATAGAAGCAAATCAGTAAAAGTTTTTGCTGGCTGCTCATTCATATTTTTAATTCACCTAAAAATTTTTAACTACTGACTATTGACTATTTCCTTTTCATATATTTTTTGATAAATTCAACGCGAATTCGCTTCAGTTCCGTATCTTCGAACATACTCAGCAGTTCCCAGCCCAAATCGAGAGTCTGTTCGATAGTTCTGTTGTCGTAGTAGCCCTGTGAGATATACCGTTTCTCAAATTCGTTGGCGAATATCATATATTTTCTGTCTTCGTCGCTCAATGCCGCCTCGCCAAGAATTGTCGCCAGTTCCTGGCACTCCTTGCCGCGAGCGTAAGCCGAATAAAGCTGGTTGTATAAATCGGCGTGGTCTTCACGAGTCTTGTCTTTGCCGATACCTTTGTCTTTCAGTCTCGAAAGACTCGGCAGAACATCGACCGGCGGGGCGATTGCCTTGCGGTTCAGCGAACGGGAAAGAATAATCTGCCCTTCAGTAATATAACCTGTCAAATCCGGCACAGGATGGGTCTTGTCGTCTTCAGGCATCGTCAGAACCGGAACCATTGTAATCGAACCTTTTTTCTTTTTGATTCGGCCGGCTCGTTCGTAAATCGTCGCAAGGTCGGTATAAAGATAACCCGGATAGCCGCGTCTGCCCGGAACTTCTTTTCTTGCCGCCGAAATCTGACGCAGAGCTTCGCAGTAATTTGTCATATCGTTGAGAATAACCAGAACATGCATATCGCGGTCGAACGCGAGATACTCAGCCGCCGTAAGAGCGACTCGCGGCGTTGCGATTCTTTCAATTGCAGGGTCGTTGGCGAGATTGATAAACAAAACCGCTCTTTCGATTGCGCCGGTGCTTTCAAGGTCATTGATAAAAAACTGTGCGGCCTCGAAAGTTATACCCATCGCGGCAAATACGACCGCGAACTGTTCACCTTTGCCGAGCACGGTTGCCTGCCGAGCGAGCTGGGCGGTTATTTCATCGTGCGGAAGACCTGAGCCGCTGAAAATCGGCAGCTTCTGGCCGCGAACAAGCGGATTAAGGCCGTCGATTGTCGATATGCCGGTCTGAATAAATTCGTTCGGATAATCCCGGCTGTACGGATTTATCGGGTTGCCGTTGATATTGAGAAATTTCTCGGCGATGATTTCGGCGCCGCCGTCTATCGGTTTGCCGGTTCCGCTGAAAACTCTGCCGAGAATGTCAGGCGAAACGGCAAGCTGCTGCGGCTTGCCCAAAAGTCTTACGATACTTGAGTCGATATCTATGCCTTCGGTGCCTTCAAAGACCTGCACGAGAACCTTCTGGCCGTCAACCTGAAGTATCTGGCCGTGGCGAGTCGAACCGTCGCCGATTTGAATCTCGACCATTTCGCCGTAGCGAGCGTCTGATACGCCTTCGACCAGCATCAATGGACCGCTTATGCTTTGAACTGTCTGGTATTCGGTTAACATCTTTAACTCCTGTTATTTTTTAACTGCTCCAAGTGAGCCGATTTGTTCGTCAATCTTGTCTCTGATTTTCACGACCTGCTCAATCTGTTCTTCCGGCACAAAACTTGAGCGGGAAATATCTTCCCATACGCCGAGCTTGAAGATGTCTGCCGTTTCGACATCGTTATTTATCGCCTCAAGAGCCTTGCCGTGGAAGTGGATAATATTCTTCAGCATTTGGAACTGCTTTTCCATTGAAGTATAAGTATCAACTTCGTGGAAGGCGTTCTGATGCAGATAATCTTCACGAATGCTTTTTGCGGTCTGCAGCACCATTCTGTCCGCCGGACTGATAGCCTCCGAGCCGACAAGCCTTACAATTTCCGCAAGCTGGGATTCCTGTTCGAGCAGGTTCATCGCCTGCTGCGTAAGCTCCACCATCTCCAGCCCTTCCTGTTTGTCTTTGTAGCATCCCGGCAGATATTGTTTATAGAACGAGTAGCTTGTCAGCCAGTCGATAGCGGGGAAGTGTCTCTGCTGCGCAAGTCTTGCCATAAGAGACCAGAAGACTTTTACGACATGCAAAGTTGCCTGAACAACCGAGTCGCTCAAATCGCCGCCGGGCGGGCTTACCGCACCGATAATCGACAACGCTCCTTCTCTTTCGGGTTTGCCGAGACAATCAATTCGGCCTGCCCGTTCATAAAACGATGCGATTCTTGCCGCCAGATAGGCCGGGTAGCCTTCTTCGGCGGGCATTTCTTCAAGTCTTGTCGAAATCTCTCGCATCGCCTCTGCCCATCGGCTGGTTGAATCGGCCATCAGAGCCACCGTATAACCCATATCGCGGAAATATTCTGCGATTGTAATTCCCGTATAAACCGAAGCCTCTCTCGCCGCTACCGGCATATCGGATGTATTGGCAATCAGAACCGACCGCTTCATCAGAGGCTCTCCGCTTCGCGGGTCTTTCAACTCCGGAAACTCGGTAAGCACATCGGTCATTTCATTTCCGCGTTCGCCGCAACCGACATAAACGACAACATCGGCATCGACCCATTTGGCGAGCTGATGCTGTACGACGGTTTTTCCCGTGCCGAACGGACCCGGCACGCAGGCTGTTCCGCCTTTTGCTATCGGGAAAAATGTATCAATTACGCGCTGGCCTGTCTGAAGTATCGCGTTCGGAGACAGTCTCTTTTTCGATGTCCTGCCCAGACGAACGGGCCATTTCTGCATCATCTTTATTTCGTGCGTTCCATTGCCTGAATGAACCACGGCGATTTTCTGCTCGACGGTATAGTCGCCTTCGTTAAGTTCCTCGATTTTTCCGCTTATCCCGGCAGGTATCATAATCTTATGCAGCAGAATCGAAGATTCCTGTACCTCGCCGATTACATCGCCGGGGCTAACTTCTGTTCCGTTGCCGATTACAGGCTTGAAGTGCCATCTCTTTTCTCTATTCAGGCCTGGCAACTGACTTCCGCGAAGAATATAATTGCCCTGTGCCTTGTAGAGTTCGTCGAGCGGCCTTTGAATGCCGTCATAGATACTTTCAATCAGCCCAGGCCCAAGTTCTACGCTCAGCGGCGCTCCGGTATTTACGACCGGCTCGCCCGGACCTATGCTGACGGTATCCTCATAAACCTGAATACTTGCCGTATCGCCCTTAAGTTCGACGATTTCGCCTATCAGATTATGCTTGCTGACTCGCACGACATCGTACATCTTCGAGCCGAGCATACCTTTGGCGATGACGACCGGGCCTGCAACTTTAACGATGGTTCCTGTTTTTAACTCTGCCATAGTCTATCCTGTTTTAGAAATATTTTAAATATCCGTCTCAAAACAAAGTTCGTCATTCTGAGTCCGCCGCAGGCGGACGAAGAATCTCGTTACTCAGACCGACGATTTCGAGATAGCTGTTAAGTATTTTGTAAAATATCTATTCCTGTAGCGATTTTCAAAAGCCTTGAAAGATTATTGGTAGCAAAACCCTCCGAATCCGTCGTAAACGGTACGACAAGAACGCAGGGCGTAGTCTTGGTGTTGAATCGTTCAAATACCTGATGGGTTTTCGGGGCTATCGTTTCGGAAACGACGACAAGAGCGTATTTCCCTTCGACGATTTTTTCAGCGGCCTGGAGAATCTGCTCGTCGGTTTGCTCGACGGCAAAACAATCCACGCCCAGAGCCGAATAAGGCATCACGAAATCAGAACTTCCTATTACCGCAACTTTTCCCTGCATACCAATAGTCCTTAGTTTTGAGTTCTTAGTTTTAAGTTAAATTCCATCGCCGCAGGCGATTCGTTAACTAAGAACTAAAGACTTAAAACTCATAACTTTTTTACACTGCCAATCTATCGTGTATTACTTTAGGCTCTATCTGCGATTTTTTGCAGGACAGAACCATTCTTATCATTCTTATTTCATTTTCTTTTCTAAGCAGATAAGCCACTATCGGCTGATGGCCGGCGGTTATCTGGTCCGTCGATTTCAAAAATCCCAAAAGATGCTGGTCGGCGGCGGCTTCGAGTTTTAAAAATGAATTATTGCTTAGCATATATCCTGCGCCGGCCTCAATAATGGAATAGTAAGCCGTCGCGCCAAAGACTTGAGCCAGGCCTTCATAACCGACATCGACCGCCTGATTGAGCCTTGCCGTATCGATATAGCCGCCAGGCATAAAAACATCTCTGTCCTGGGCTTCGGTAAATTTCAACCGCATCATCGTGCGGATATTATTTATGTCTATCTGCATCTTGGTCAGCTCGACGAGAAATATACTGTCCGCTTCTGCGGCGTTTGCGAGCTGAAATTCCGCCTCGACCTTGTCTATAGCTATGTCGATATCGCGGACATTTTTATTTTTATAATAGCCTACTACGCCCGCCTCGACTGCTTCCTGCAGGTAAGCCGGCAGCGTGGTGTAATCTTCCTGCTCGAAAACCAATTCGAACTGGTCAACCGGAATATTGCCCTGATCGCAGTAATCCGTCGGATTGCCGAGAGGTCTTTCGAGAACGAGTCTTCGAACCGCCAGCCTCATATTCGCGAAATCCGACCTTGCCTTCAAAAATTCGATTATCTTTTCGTTGAACAGCAGCGAATTAACGAGTTTTTTCACCTCTCTTCTTCTGTCGCAAAGCATCTGTTCGGTTTCTTCATTCGTTATCGAATCGCTGATTGCGTATTCCGTGCCGCCGAGCAGTTCGGCTGTTTCCTTAAAGCCGCCGCTGTTTGCAAGTTCGCCGAATGCCGCCATGTCGAACAGCTTTTCCGATAGCGTTCTTACCTGTGCGGTTGCGAAGGTGTACTGCCAGTCTTCTGCGCCAATCGGCGGGTAAAGGCTGAAGTGCAATATGTTTTGTCTTTGGCTTAAATCCATATTTTATCTTATTGTCCGAATAATTCGCCTGCCAGGGCCGTTTGCAGATTTTCTCTTGCCGTATCGATAAGCACTTTCAAACTGCCGTTCACTCTTACTTTGCCCTTTTGGAGTATAAAGCCGGCTCCGATATCGGCTCTTAAGGCTGAAAGTTTCAGATGCCCTTTGCCGGACAGTTTTGAGTTTAACCGTTCGACAAAACCGGCATCGATTCTGTTTTCGTTTTTATCGACAACGAGTTCTTCGTCGCCGCTCTGGACGGCTGATAAGATAAGTTTCTCTATCAGATTCTGATAATCCGCCGCGTCCATATTCATAATTTTCTCAGCGGCCAGGTTAAAAGTCTCATCGAGAATGTCTTTTTTGACTTTCAGATTGTCTTTGGCAATCTGCATCCTCGCAGAAGCCATAGTTTGAGACTTCGCCTCTTCAGACGCCTTGTTTTTCAGGCGGTCAGTCTCTTTATTGTAGTCATCAAGCTGGGCTTGGAATTTTTGTCTTTCCTTCGCGTTTTTTTCGTCAGCCTGTTTTTTGATTTGTTCAGCCTGACTCTGCGCTTCGGATAGAATCTTGTCTATTACCTGATTGGCGCTCATAATATTTCACCGA
>JAQTQF010000051.1 GCA_028712345.1 Phycisphaerae bacterium
TCCCTGCATCATAGGCAGCTTTGACGATGGCCGCGTTTTTATCGATGTCTGACGGATTGTTAAATCGCATTCCCCCGCAGCTTATGACAGACAGTTTTATATTCGTTTTTCCATAGTTCGTGTAAAGCATAGGTTTTAACTCGCTTTCCTTTAAATTTTACATACTCCCCAGTTTATGCATGCAAAAAGCACTAAAAGTCGGATAATTTTAACCGAAGGGGAGCAAAAAATCGACCAAAATTTAAAAAAACTCACTCTCTGCCCTGTAACTCCTTATTTATCGGGTAAGTTAAGGGAATCTCTAAAATTGTCTGCGAGTCCGCTGCAGGCGGAGCCGCAACAACATCCCCACTTTCGTGAGGACAAGTTTTTAGAGGTTGCCTTAAGCGTAACAAACTCCCAAAGTTCCGGCGATTCACAATCCGGTCTTGCAGATTTCCCGAAGAAAACAGGTCGCATAGCAGCCGGAGTCAAGTTCAAATCGTAATTCGACATAAGAGCCGTATTTATCATCCCCTGCCGAAATCTTCGCATTATGAGGCCGGAATCGCAATGGCCTGCGCACCCCGCCGGCACCGTATTCGCTCATCTGCCGCAAATCCCTTCCATTCAATCCCGCATTTTCGAGAATACGGTTTTCAATCTCGCCTGCCGGCCCTGCCGATTTAGTCATTCGCAAACCAAACAGAGGCCCGGTCGGACTTATTTCAAACGCCTGACATCGCGGATTTTCAGCGGAAGGATTCTCAATACGGAAAAACTCACGGCTGATATGATTATAAGCAATATCACCGGCGAGTACCTTATCAATATCGGGCATACGCAAAGCAAGAAACCGATTGAAAAGATAAGATTGATAGGCCGAGACGAAAAAACCCTTGAGATATTTATCCACGGAATGGTAGGCGTGTTTTTTGGAACCATTTTTTTTAGTCAGTGCTTTCAATGCCCGCCGCTGGTCGGCATATACATAAGGCCAACTGTCGTGTGCTTTTTTGTAATCGCCCTGTTCATAGAATCTGCGGGCTTGAGAAATAACCGGCGAATCCTGTTTTTCGGAGCCGCCGAGAAATATGTCTGCGAACTGCTCAACCTTTCCCTTTGCAACAGTTTCGCCGAGCAGGTGATTGTCGTTTCTCTGACCAAACCGCTGCGGGCCGAAATAATTTGGCGCTCCCCTGCCGAGAAGTTCGGAAATAATCTTTTCCGCCACCGTAACCGCCTGTTTAACAGGTAAATTGACTTTTCGCAAACGAACAACAAACCTGTTGCCCGCAAGACCGCCTGATTTAAGTTTTTCACTGTGTTTGTCAACCTGAAGAATTCTGACATTGGCGATTTTAAGTGCGCCCAGTTTTTCCGGCTCAATGTTTTCTATTGAAATCCATTGTCTTGCGACGGCACGGGCGTCTTTAAGGCCTGCAAAACCAATTTCTTTGCGTGTTATACGCAGCGCACGGGCGATATCGGCCATCGCATCCATTGTGCTTATTCCATTTTTCTCTATCAGAGCGTAAATATGTTCGCCTTGACCGTCAGGTTTGCATAAAGGAATCTCTTCGACGACAAAATCCTCATCCCGCATCTTTATAATCCCGCCAATACCCTCAAATTGAGCGGTTAGAAAGGGAAGTGAATTGTCGGTTTCTGAATTATCCGCAATAAAGGACTTATCTGGCCGATTCAAATGTTTTGCTCCAATATTTCACGAAATTATTTAATGGCCGCATAATACCAGCAGGTATAATTACTTGCGAGTTAAAAGATTCGTCCGCTATGGGCGGATTTATATGAACTTCGTTTACCCGCAGACAACGAACGCAATTATTCGTCCCAATTGGTATAAAACTCGAAAAACAAAAAGACCCCGCCAACTTCCGACAGGGTCTTTTTTGCATCTATTGCACACCGCAGAATATTATTGAGCAGAAATCCTGACATCATCAATGTAAACATCATCAGTGTTACTGGAAGCGTCGCACATAAAGCGAATTTTCATAGCCGTCGGGAATGTGTAGCCGGCCTCATCTATATACACCGTCGGGTTGTAAACCTGATTATTCTGAAAATCAGCGCCACTTACCCAGGTTGCAACGGTATGCCATATTGAACCGTCATAATACTGCAGCCAAAAGTCTTCGCCGCTTTCCATACCAACCGGCTGGTACCGAAATTCAACCTTAATCTGCGTATATCCCGGACCGGCAACATTGATGCCATTGGTCAGATAGAACGAAGAGGAAGTCCCGCTGTTGTCCTGAATATCGGCAGCGTTGGAGCCGTTGGCGTATATACCGCCTGTGTACAAAGAGCAATCACCGCCGCCGTCGGTATAGTGACCAAAACCCGACTCGAAATCATCGAATGCCAGCTCGGTCCACGACGATGATGGAGCGGTAGCCGTTACAGTGGTCTTGCCGGCATTTGGAGTATTGTAGCTTACATTCACAGTACCCGCCCCGCCGTAGCCGGTAATCTGGCCGCCGCTGACATAGCCGTTAATAGTCGAGGTTACATCGCCATTTACTATTAATGTGCCAGCTTCAATATCGAGCAAACCGCCGCTTGTCATATTCAGCGAGCCGCACGAAATCGTGCCGCCGTCAAGGGAAACATTTCCCGTGCTGCCGGTCTGCTGGGCTATTCCAAATGCACCGGCAACCGTAATCGTGCCGCCGGTCATATTTATAGTACCTGTGCCGGAAAGTCCTGCATACAGAGTAGTGCCAATATTTACGGTGCCGGCACTTATTGTAAATGTACCGCTATTCGTTGCACCATAACCCAATGTAACCCAGCTGCCTGTCGTGAGTGTTCCGCCGGTCATATCGAGAGTATCGCTGGTACTCGACCAGTCGCCGATGACTACCTGATTAGCCACTGCGTTTGTGCCTGCGGCGATAATCGGGCCGCTGATTGCCGAGTTTCTGATAGCAGCCTTGTCAAGACTGTTTGGCACGCCGGTATCCCAATTGCCTGCGGTATTCCAGGCTCTGGTACCGCCGCCGTTGGTCCAGTTTCTGTCAACGCCTGTTGCGGCAGCGGTCGTAAAGCTCCAGACATCGCCGGTGGTTGTGCCGGCAGCATTCTTTTCATCGATACGCCAGTAATAGGTCGTATTGTTGGCCATCGTGCCGGTATCGAATGTCGTACCGGCCTGATTGCCCATAAACTCACCACTATCCGGCGTTGAATCAGTGCCGAAATAGACATCGTGCGAAGTTGCACCGCTGCCTGCCGTCCAGCTCAAATCAGTCGTTATACCTACATTGGTTGCGCTATTGGCAGGAGTTGGATTTGTCGCTTTTGCCGGCGGATATGCTGCCGTTGCCGTTATTGTGGTCTTGCTGGCGTTAGGGGTATTGTAGCTTACATTCACAGTGCCCGCTCCGCCATAAGCGGTAATCCAGCCGCTGGATATATAGCCGTTTACGGTCGATGTTACATCGCCGTTTACTATTAGAATACCGGCTTCGATATCGAGCAAGCCGCCGTTTGTCATATTAAATGTGCCGCACGAAATAGTACCGCCGTCGAGGAATACATCGCCTGTACTGCCGGTGTTCTGGGCTATTCCGAATGTGCCGGTAACGGTAATTGAGCCGCCTGTAATATTTACAGCACCCGTCCCGCCGAAGCCGGCAAACAGATCCGAGCCTACACTAACTGTACCGCCGCTTACGGTGAATGTACCGCTATTGGTCGCGCCATAGCCCAATATCATCCAGCTGCCTGTCGTAAGGGTTCCACCAGTCATATCAATGGTATCGCCAGTACTCGACAAGTCGCCGACGACTACCTGATTGGCTACGGCATTTGTGCCTGCACTAATAATCGGACCACTGACCGCGTCATTTCTGATTCCGGCTTTGTCGCCGCTGCCGGGAATACCATTATCCCAATTTGCTGCAGTATTCCAGGCACGGTTACCGTTGCCATTAGTCCAGTTAGTTTCAGCAGATGCTGTTCGAGTCGGTCTGGTCTGATTTACCGGTATCTCGTTTCGAAGTCCGCGCGTTGCCTGGCCTGCAAGCCAGAGATATTCATCCGATCCCAGAGGATAGCCATCGAAATCAGGAGTTACAAACAGAGTAGCACCACCCGGCTTTGGCGGGTCGTTGGTGAACTTGAATATTGCCGTGCCCTCATCGACTTCATCAAACATAGCAATATACAGCATAGCTGCACCGACGGTGTGAATATCCGCATAGACCTGATCCCAGAGGAACTGGCCGCCGTTTCGCGGAATCTGGTTCAGCGGGTAAGTGTCATACATATTGTGCCAGCTAAAGCCGGGAAACATTACAGGCAAATATTCTTTGCCATTGGTATCGCACCAGCTCTTATCCGGTGCGCCTTTGGTGCTTGCCCAATTGTTGACACCGCTGGTATTTGTGTACGCGCCAACCAGCCATGGCATAATAATATCAGCCAATTGGAGTGTTTGCTGGACATAAGTATCACTAACCGTTCTCCAATTTTGGTAACAGCCGATAAGTACCGTATTTTGTCCGTAGGTAGAATCGTTCTTCAGCCAATCGATGAGATTTCTGACTTCCTGGTGAGTATAGAGTTTGCCGCTATAACCGATGCCATACACCGCGACGACAGGTTTGTTTTCGTGCCAGATGTAAGCGGGATCATAACCCGGCGTCCGACTTATTCTTCCAGTATCGATGAGCCATTTCCAGTCATCTATAACCTTCTGGGTTCCGCCGGCGACAAGGCCGTTGAGGTCGTACATTATCGCATACTTTCTGCCGTAGAGGTTCGCTCCGTCTTTAACATAAGAAAGTACATCATTGCGGTGATTAAACGAAGCGCTTCCCGGCGTGCATTCAGAAGCAAAACGCTGCAGGTAAACGCCGTCGATGCCGTAAGTCTGCATCCACTGGAAATGACGAAGCACGGTATCACGATTATGCGAGCTGAATACATAACGATCCGTGCCATCGTAAAATGAGCTTGCAAGGAATTTTTCTGTAGCTCCATATTCCGTCATATCGGGCCACAGGTCAATTTTGCAATTGGCCGGCGTAAATGACGATGTGCTTTGGCTCCAGTGTACCCAGCCGCGGCTTGTTCCGTCGCCGGGACAATTAAACCAGCCCTGGTAACCGCACATTATTTTGCCGATAAGGCTGTAGCTGGTATCGTTTACCGTTGTAAAGCTCCAGACATCGCCTGTTGCCGTTCCCTGAACATTCTTTTCGTCAATGCGCCAATAGTAGAGCGTATTGTTTTGAAGTACGCCCGGACTAAATGTTACAGCAGTCTGATTTTGACGAAATGCCGGAGGATTACTTGTTCCGAAATATACATCTCGCGAGCTTGCTCCAGTACCCGCTGTCCATGTAAGAGTTGGAAGTATCGCCACTCCGGTTGCGCTGTTTGGAGGATTTGGATTTGAGGCCTTTGTAGGCGGGTTTGTCGGCATTGTGGCAGTTACCGTAGTTTTTCCCGCATTAGGCACATTAAAACTTACATTCAGCGAACCGCTTCCGCCGTAAGCGGTAATCCAGCCGTTACCCAGATAAGTATTTATAGTGGTCGTGTAGTCGCCATCAACTATCAGGGTCCCCGCGGTAACATCCATAAGTGAACCGGTCGCCATGGTAAACGCCGCACAATTAATGGTGCCGCCATCAAGGAGCACGGTTCCGGTGCTGCCGGCTAATTGTGCAACCGCAAATGTTCCAACGACAGTAATTGAACCGCCGGTTATATCTACCGTACCGGCGCCGCTGTTTCCAACTATTAAATTTTCGCCAACGGTCGCGTTTCCGCCGGTTACCGTAAAGATTCCATTATTTCCAGCCGAATAACCCAGAACCATCCAGCTATTTGTTGTAAGCGTTCCGCCGGTGATATCGAGAGTATCGCTGGTACTCGACCAGTCGCCGAGGACGACCTGGTTGGCAACGGCGGTCGTGCTTGAGTCGATAATCGGGCCGAGAATTGTATCATTTCTGATGGCGGCTTTATCGCTGCCGATTGGCACGGCATTGCCGCTCCAATTTGCCGCAACACGCCATAATCTGTCCCCGTTTCCATTAGTCCAGTCCTGTGTGCTGCTGGCAGGCGGCGAGGCAGTTACGGTTGTCTTGCCGGGATTGGAAGTATTGTAATCAACATTTACGGTGCCTGTACCGGCATAAGCGGTAATTTGACCACCGGTAACATAGCCGTTTATAGCTGTAGTTACATCGCCACTTATTATCAGAGTACCGGTGGTTATGTCCATCGACCCGCCGCCTGTCATATTGAACGAGCCGCAGGAAATGGAGCCGCCATTCAGGTTCGCAGTTCCCGTGCTGCCGGCGTTCTGGGCAATACCAAGTGTACTGGCAACCGTAATTGTACCGCCAGTCATATTTATAGTACCTGTACCGCTGAGTCCAACATACAGAGTACTGCCGAAATTTACAGTGCCGCCGCTTATAGTAAATGTGCCGTTGTTGCCGGTACTGTAGCCTAATGTAACCCAACTGCTTGTCGTAAGAGTTCCGCCAGTCATATCCAGTGTATCATTAGCACTCGACCAGTCGCCGATAACTACCTGAGCAGCCACTGCATTTGTACCAGTAGCGATAATCGGGCCAAGGATTGCTGAATTTCTGATTGCAGCCTTGTCGGCGCTTGTAGGAATACCGGTATCCCAGTTGCCGGAGGTACCCCATGCACGGGTGCCGCTGCCATTGGTCCAGTTTCTGTCAGCTGCTGAGACGGTACCAACTATGCCCAGCATCAGCAGAACGAACATTAAACACACACATTTTTTGTTCATACACATAGTAATCTCTCCATCAAATTAAAGTTATGGACTCTTTATTTGTTCTAACACTTACAAGAAACAACTCTACTCATACGGCATTTTGACTCCTTTCCATTCTGCCGGCAGCAATAACTGCGACTGACTTTTGCAGCATAAAGCCCTCTATAAGAATTGAAATTGAAAGCGACAATATACATACACCTTTCGGGTGTGAGCAAATATGTTTACCAATGGGCCAAACCCAACCCAAACCCCCACCGCCAATGCCACCTGCAAGAGATGACATTGTCGCAACCGTAAACTTCGATAATTTTTTTGTACGCGATACGAAAATATTACACTCTCTACTCACAGAATACCTGTGAAATTCGGCGCACTGCCAAAAATCACAGTTCTACAAAACCCATTTCTCGCTTCAGCTCTGCCAACAGAAACAAAAGCTTACAAACAGCTTCATAATCGGGACATACTCTGTTTGACTATAAAACGCAATTTTTGCTTCTTCCAGATTTAAAACTAACCGCAGGTGTAATTTTGCAAAAGCTCCACTCAAGTGAAAGTTTATGAAAGTTTTAAAATAAATCAATCTCAAAAGTAAAGGACCAAAGATTAGGGGCCTGTTGTCCAAATCTAAATTTCAGATTAACATCACATATAAAATATCAAAACCTTCCCGCTGACAGTCCCGATTGCGACCGCGAGATCTGTTTCAAACATTACAAACACCGGCCTGTCCCATGTACCGGTAAATTCATCAAACATAACCGGTATTAGAAATCACTGAAGTACAGCAATTTTGCCGATTCAGCATATCGCTGAAAGAATTATCCCGAAAAATCGGCCTTTATTGTTATTTGCCGAGGTCTTTTATAGGCAATTTGTGTGAATTCAGGTAAGTTTTTAGTTGACTAAAGGCGGCATATTGCCGATAATTACCGTGGCGTTTTCGTCCATAAGTATCGGAATTAACTGATTTAATATTCGTTCAGGAGATTTTTGATGGCTGTCGCTCATCAGGGTCATAGCAATACAATGCTTTACACCGTAATTACTTTTGTGGCATTGTTTCTTGTCGCAGCGGTATGTGCGGTTGTTTTTTATATCAAAGCCGAAGACTGGCGAAATGAATTTCTGGCAAATCAGCAGGATACCTCCGAATTGGCTAGTCCGGCGCAGATTCGCAATCTCCCAACGCTAATCGGCCAAAAAAACAGAAATGAAAGCAGAGTTGCTCAGCTTCTTGGATATATAGATAAACTTTATGTCCTGTTTGTCGGTATTGCTCCGCAGGATACCAGCGCCGAAGTCAAGCTCAGCGGGGCAGAATCAAAATATAAAGACGCACTTGCGAAACTGCCAAAGGATATGATAGTTGTCGATGATCCGAATGGACTCGGTGCTATAAGTTTGATTGAAATGTATGATAGTAAATTTACCCAGACTCAACAGTCTGCCGACGATTTACAAAAGCAGCTCGATAATTTGCAGGAAGAATACGACATTGCCCAGAGGGGCGCTACGGAAAGAGAAGAAGAATTGCGTACAAAAATTACGGCAGAGCAGGAAAGAGCCGACAGCGTTCAGCAAAGCTATAATCAGCTTCGCGAACTTATGAATAAGAAATCAACTGAACAGGTTCAGACGCTTGCTCAGCAGAGAGATGATGCAATCGCCGAGAAAGACAAGAGCAGACAGGAGCTACTAGCGACAATGAGTAAGCTCAGCATCACACAAAACCGGCTTAAAGACGCGCTCAGCAGGCTCGAGATATTAAAACCAAGACCAATGGAAGATATATCCGCTTATCAGCCGGACGGACACATTATAAGCATAGACATTTCAACGAATATTGTTTTTATAGATATTGGAAGCGAGGACAAGGTTTATCCGGGACTGACCTTCTCCGTTTATGATAAGAACGCACCTGTTCCAACGGACGGCACGAGCAAAGCCGAAATAGAAGTATTCGATGTTGATAAGAACACGGCTATCGCGAGAATAAATAAATCAAGCAGGAAGAGTCCGATAGTCGAAGGTGATGCGATTATCAATCTTATATGGGACAGCAAAGCAACCAACAGATTTGTTGTTGCCGGTGATTTTGATTTTGACGATGACGGGGAAGTAGAAAACGACGGAGCGTTAAAAATCAAACAACTTATCGAAAACTGGGGCGGTAAAATCGAAGATGTCGTAACAATCGACACTGACTTTGTCGTTCTCGGCGTTCCTCCTGCAGTCAAGAAAAAACCAACACTGGACGAAATAGAGATTGATCCGATGGCGGTGGATAAATACGAATTATCTATGAAGGATTCGGAACGGTATCAGGATGTAAAGAACCAGGCAAAGGACCTTTATATTCCGATGTTCGGCACCAAGAGATTTCTTAACTTTATCGGTTATGAATCCATAGCGACAGGAGTAAAATAAAAACAGCCGCAAAGGCGTGAAGGCACATAGAGAAAAAATATATCGGAATTTTGTGCTTTGGTGTTTTTGCGGGTTTATTTTATTTCCGGTTCGATGCCGATTGAAGCGATGTAAATTCTGCCGGTGTATTCGACAGCAAGTGGATTTATAAAACCCCTCTTAGCGGCGGCAA
>JAQTQF010000052.1 GCA_028712345.1 Phycisphaerae bacterium
CCCTGTGCTTGAAACAATCGATTACATTGCCAATCATACGAAAATATGGATGGAGATAACAACTCTTCTCGTGCCGGCGCAGAACGATTCCGACATCGAACTGAAACAGATTGCCGAGTTTCTTGTCAATACGGCAGGGCCAGAAGTACCGTGGCATATAAGCAGGTTTCATCCGCAGTATAAGTTTTCAGATTTGGAGCCTACGCCGGCCTCGACGCTCGAGAGGGCTTATGATATTGGCAAAGGGGCGGGGCTGAAATATATTTACATTGGCAATCTACAAACCCAAACAGGCGAAAATACTTATTGTCCAAAATGCAAAAATCTTCTGATAGAGCGCGAAGGTTTTTATGTAACTAAAAAAATAATAAAAAACGGTTGCTGTCCAGTATGCAGCGAAAAGATTGCGGGATTTAAACTCGATAATTAGTTTGGATACATAGAATTATGGGCATAAAAAGTATTGTTTCAGAAAAGATATATGTTGTTTGCTGACAGTAATGTTGTTAGTATAATCCGCAATGTATGTAAATAAAGCGGTTATCTAAGTGATATTGCCGCGGAAAGAGTACCGAGCGGTAATATATGTGTCTGTGAATAATTGCAACAACCGATTTTGTTGTTGCTAACCTTTGTTAAATAGGACAGTTATGCTTAAGGATGGAATACCTTCCCTTAATATAGGGAATTTGGAGATTTGGCCGCCGATAATTCAGGGCGGAATGGGGATAAGGGTTTCGGGGGCAAAGCTTGCCTCTGCCGTTGCCAATACCGGCTGCGTTGGGGTAATAGCCAGCACGGGAATCGGAATGTTTGAGAGTTTCAGCGGTAAGGATTTAAAGGATTTGGCGGCTTTTAACAGTCAGTCCCTGAGAGATGAAATCCGTAAAGCCAAAAGTATGACCAAAGGGATAATCGGCGTCAATATTATGATTGCCCTTACAGACCATGAAAATCTTATCCAGGTCTCAATCGAAGAAGGAGTCGATATGATAATCTGCGGCGCAGGACTGCCGCTGGATTTGCCAAAATATCTCGACGGGAAAAATACCAAACTTATTCCGATTGTTTCATCGGCGAAAGCTCTTCAGCTTATCTGCAAGAGATGGCAGGGAAGGTACAATAAGCTGCCCGATGCGGTTGTTGTCGAGGGTTTCGAGGCTGGAGGACATTTAGGTTATTCGCCGGAGAGTCTTGCCAACGGTACGGCTATGAAACTCGAAGATATAGTTAAGGAAGTTGTCGCTTTTTGTGGTTCATTTGAGCCGAAGATACCCGTTATCGCGGCGGGCGGGATATTCGACGGAAAAGATATTGCTCGTTTTCTCGAACTGGGAGCCTCCGGGGTGCAGATGGCAACGCGTTTTGTCTGCACAGACGAGTGCGATGTCGATGAAAAATTCAAGCAGGCATATTTAGACGCCAAAGAGGGTGATATAACGGTTATCAAAAGTCCGGTCGGACTGCCTGGCAGAGTTATCAATAACAGTTTTGTAGAAAAGATTAAGCAGGGTCTGACGATGCCCTTCAGGTGCAGCTATAGATGCCTTCGGACCTGTGAGCCGGATAAGGCGCCATACTGTATTGCGAATGTGTTGTCAAAAGCCTCGATGGGGCAATTGGATGAATCTTTCGCTTTTGCGGGCTCGAATGCTTATAAATGCACCGAAATTGTGCCGGTTAAAACTCTTGTGGATCAGTTGACGGCAGAATTGGCCGAGGCACTTGCGATAAAGAAATAATGCGGTACAATTGGCTGTATGAAAATCATAGCCGATGAGAATATACCGTTTGCAGCAGAATGTTTCAGTTCTGTCGGCGAATGTTTGACATATCCCGGCCGGAAGATTACATCCCAAATCATCAAAGATGCTGACGGGCTGATAGTCCGCAGTATAACAACGGTCGATGAAAAATTGCTGGCCGGTGCAAAAGTTAAATTCGTCGGCACGGCAACAATCGGATTTGAGCATATCGATGTTGATTATCTTGAGAAACACAAAATCGGTTTTTCGTCCGCTCCCGGCTCGAACGCAAATTCGGTGGCTGAATATATAACATCGGCACTTTTAAATCTGGCGGATAAATACGAATTTGACATTTCAAAAAAAACTATAGGAATAATCGGCGTCGGCAATGTCGGAAGCAGAGTCGAAAAAAAAGCAAAAGCTCTCGGAATGAAGGTTGTTTTGAATGACCCGCTTTTGCAGAGAAAAACCGGCGATGAAAAGTATCGCCCGATAGATGAAATTTTTGACTGCGATGTCATAACTTTGCATACGCCGCTCACACTCGAAGGCAAGGATAAAACTTATCATTTGGCCGATGAAATATTTTTCAAATCGCTGAAAAAGGACGCGATTTTTATCAATACCTCTCGCGGCAGCGTTCACGATACGGCTGCGCTGAAAAAAGTGATAATGGCGGGCAAACTGACGGCTTGTGTGCTGGATGTCTGGGAGAACGAGCCTAATATTGATATTGAATTGCTCGATATGGCCGATCTCGCAACGCCGCATATCGCAGGTTATTCTTATGACGGTAAAGTGGCGGGAATGATTATGATTTATGAGGCGTTCTGTGAATTTTTCGGAATTAAACCGGAAAATACAATCGCTGATTTTCTGCCCGAGCCGAAGATTGAGCGAATCGCTGTTAATGATGATAAAAAAGCATTGCAATCGACAGTAAATAAGCTGTACGATATAAGAGAAGACGATGCGAACTTGCGGAGTATAAAAAATGAAACCGCTGATAATCGCGGGGCGTTTTTCGACGGCTTGCGAAAAAATTATCGAATACGCAGAGAGTTTCAGAATACGGCTGTTCACATCAAAAACGAAAAACTGAAAAAAGTATTTGAGGAATTGGGTTTTAAACCCAAGTAAGCTTCATAATGATAGAAAAGCCTGACATACTAACCTGGTCTAAAGGAAAGCTGGATTTTTCTGCAGGTTGCGCTTTGATGGGCGTTTTGAATATAACGCCAGATTCGTTCAGCGACGGCGGCGATTTTTTCGATGCAGAAAAAGCCGTTGCCCGTGGAATCGAAATGGCCGAGCAGGGAGCGGCGATAATCGATATCGGCGCCGAATCGACCCGGCCAGGTGCAAAAGCGGTCGGCGCCGAAGAGCAGATAAAAAGAGTTGTGCCGGTGATTGAAAAACTTGCCGCGAAGATACAAATACCCATAAGTATAGACAGCAGGAATTTTGAAGTTGCCCAAGCTGCGATTGAAGCTGGCGCTTCGATGATAAATGATGTTACCGCTCTCGAAGATAAGAGGACGGCAGAGCTGGCGGCAGCAGAAAATGTGCCGGTGGTTCTGATGCATATGCAGGGCAGCCCCGATACTATGCAAGTGGAGCCGAGATATGAAAATGTGGTTGGCGAAGTACTCGACTATTTGATTGAAAAGGCTCAAGCTGCTCAAAAAGCCGGAGTCGAAAAAGAAAAAATCTTCATCGACCCGGGCATAGGGTTCGGCA
Source organism: Phycisphaerae bacterium (assembly GCA_028712345.1). Lineage (GTDB taxonomy): Bacteria > Planctomycetota > Phycisphaerae > Sedimentisphaerales > UBA12454 > GWC2-45-44. The sequence goes on from JAQTQF010000052.1 coordinate 3,489, forward strand.
AGACGCTCGAACACAATTTGGAGCTTCTGCGGAATATAGATATTTTCATTTCCAGCGGATACAGAGTGCTGCTGGGAACGAGCAGAAAAAAATTCATAGGCACAATAACCGGCAAAGACGAGCCGAAGGAAAGAATTTTTGGCTCTGCCGCAACAGTTGCGATAGCCGCGGCTGCGGGCGTTTCAATCGTCAGAGTTCACGATGTCGCCCAGATGGCCGATGTTGTCAAAACGGCGAACGAATTAAGAAAACCCAAACAATAAAATCCGCGTTAAGCGTTAATCTTCCGATTCTTCGAGCAGAATTCCCCCATCAGCTTCATTGCTTCGTTGAGTTTTTCGTTTGAGCCATCCATATTTGCGTAAGCCTCGACTAACTGGACAAGCTCCGGGTCTGCCGGTTTTGTGCCGAGCTTGTGAGAGACATTGACGATACCGGCATCGAGGCCGTAGCGCATCGCCACTTCAACATAGGCGCGGACGACACCGATTTTTCTGCCGGGCAGGTCGCGGACGCTGTTGGTTATGCCGAGAGAGAAATGACAGTTTTTCATTTCTGTGTCAGTCCTTATCCGTTTGATTGTGTTGAAAGTTCTGTAAGTATAGCTGGAGGCGCCAGGCTGCATCGGCAGGTCAATGGCCAGCGGAAAGACGGTCGAGTCGAAAAAGATTTCACCGGCCTTGAAGCCGTATTTCTTCGTTGCCGAATCGAAGATAATTTTTGCCAGATTGTAAAGTTCATCGACGGTTTCGATACCGGTCAAATTATCGGCTTTGCCTTCGCTAATCAGCAGGCCGATGAATTTGTAATCGAATTGTTTTTTCAGCGGCATCATAACATCGATAGTGTATATCTTTATGGAATTAATCAGGGGAGGTGAGACCTTTTCTTTCGTGTCGTACCATTCTTTCAGGCCTGCGATGAGAACATCGTTGCTGCTGCTGTCGATACAAACCGGAATGCCTTTTGAGAATTTGCGCACGAGGGCTATATATTTTTTCATTAGTGCGACAGCAAAAGCCGGGTCGGTTTCGCCGAACTGGTCGATATTTACCGCAATATAATCTGCGCCGTCGTCGGCCTGGGATTCTATCAGTGCTTTTATGTAATCAAGTTCACCGCTTGGTTTGCTGTCCCAATCGGGGGAGGAATTATGAAGCTGTTTCATAATCTGGCCGGTTTTAGGAATCGAGGCGTGGACCAGTTCGGCTATGCTGATAAGCGGGCTTTTCAAGGTATGATCCTTTCCGAATAAATAATTAAGTATAGATGCGGTATGTTCGAGGGCCGGATTTCTCGGCTTATTAATAATCTTTCGGAGTTTTTCGAGTCCGCCCTTCTCTGCCGCGGCAGCTTTGTAGATTTTATCACCGATGCAGATGACATCCAGATTGTTTCCGCATTTGCCCTCGGCAGTCGAGTCGCCGCAGGGGGCATTGCTCAATCCCTTTTCACATTTGCCGATAGTGCAAAGGCCGAAATTCTCCGGCAGAAAACAATCGCCGCATTCCTCGCAATCGAACAGCGAATACTTGGCGGATTTTTCAAATAGATTGAAACTTTTGTAGAAAAATCCTTTTCCCTTATCGGCGCCGAGAAATTTCATTATCTTTTTAAGATAATGGAATCCTTTATGCTCCGGGTCGAGTATAGCGGCATGCGTAAACTCGAACAGACGATGGCCGAGGCTTTTTCCGTATTTTGAAAGTTTTACCCTGTTTCCGGTTTTATCGTACAGATAAAAAGGATTTTTTCCCGGCCAGCATAGATTGTCTTTGTACCTCTGCCAGTCATCGCCGATTTGGGCGGCTCGTTTGAGTATTTTTATGAATGTTTCATAATTGTTTGCTCCGCCGATGTCAATGCCGCGAGCGCCAATGGACTTGTACATCGCAACTTGCTGAGCGGCGCGTTCGATGTGTTCATCAACATTTTCACGACAGACTTTTTCGAAAAGTTCATCGCTGACAAAACAGCCCGGCAGTTTTATATCGTGCATAAGTCTCGGCGCCGGAGTAATCGTGCTGAGAAGATAGACATTGCCGATAACCGGTACATCAAGTTTTGCCTCGGCAAGATATTTCATAAGCTCAATGCTTTTTCTCCAGTCCCAGCCGACCTGAGTTATCAGAAACTTCGCGCCGGAGGCGATTTTCTTTTCCATCTTATAGTACTGCTGCATCTGCGAAGCTTCGGTATATTTGAACGGCGAGACGGCTGCGCCGGCAAAAAACTGCGGCACCGAATCGAGGGTTTCAGGCTCGGCCCTGAGGATTGCATCGTTGTTCAATTGTCCAATCAGATTCAGCAAGCCGATGGATTCGAGTTCGAAAACGCCCTTTGCCTCGGTTGGCTTGTCGCCTGTCAGGGCCAGAACGCTTTCAATGCCGGAGGCTTTGTGAGAATTCAGGAGGCTTATGATGGCGTCTCTGTTCATATCTTTACAGCTTATATGAGGTATAAAATCCAGCTCGCCGAGGAGATTATTGCTCATTACAAAGTGATGCACATCGGCAGGCTCGATATTTGCCGTCCCGCCGGGGCTTTGTGGGCTGGTTATGCCGACAAAATCAAAGCCGGCAGGTATGTCTTTGCCGGCCGTTTGGGCGTGTGCGGAGAGAAATTCTTTTATCGGGGCGTAGCTAAAATTCGGCCCGCCTGTTAATTCGGCAACGATAACGAATTTGGCTTTGTCTTTTAACGCCCTGCTAAACCTTTTATTCATATTTAACGACATCACCGCATCCCTTACATTGGCTAAGCACTATACTCTAAACCCTGTGTCCTAATATAATAATCCCCGCAAAAATAACCAGATATAAATACAACAACGCCTTTCCAATCAATAAATGCCCCCTCAAGGCAAGCTTGGGGAGCTAAACATATCCTTTATTTTAGGATAAGTAAGTCTTTAATTTTGTGGATAGCTTGTTGATAACACCAAAGAAATGTTAAAATAAATTGGTTACGCAGGGAAGGGAATATTTAACATGTTTTTATGTTTTTGGGCAGACCGAGCCCGGCTGTCCTAAAAGCCCGATAACTATTCTTGTAACTCCTTTATTTGTAAGTACTTGAAAAAGATTTTTTTGCATCCTATTTTCCAGTAGCATACCGGCGAATATGTAAAAAGATATAATGGTGAACTTAGCGAATGGCTAAAGGCAATTACCCAATGGTGCAAAAAAAGGTGGATAACTTTTTTCAATAGCAGAAATATAGCTTTTTTAAAATAAAAGACTTACGGTTTCTCGCGAACAGTTTAGTTGTTATTGATCTCAGCATTTATCAATGATTTGTTTGAGTTTTTCGCATACATCGGCAGGGTTATCGGCTTTGCATATGGCCGAGGAGACAGCGATGGTTTTTGCGCCTGCCTGTAAAACTTTTTCAACATTATCCAGATTAATGCCTCCAATCGCAACAGTATGAATGGGTTTGTCCTTGAGAAACTCGATTGCGCTGGAAATATATTCTGTTCCACAAACATTGACATTCTGTTTGGTGTCTGTGCAAAAAACCGAACCCAAACCAACATAACAAGGATTTTGTTCGACGGCTTTTTGGAGTTCGGCCATTGAATGAGTGCTTATTCCTGTGATTAACGGTCTAAGTTGGCAGGCGCGAACCTGCCGGAGCGGTAAATCATCCTGCCCGAGATGAACGCCGTCAGCATCCAAAGCAACGGCGATATCTACCCTGTCGTTAATGATGCTTATTGAGCCCTGATGTTTGCATAAATCAACAAACTTCTGTGCCAGCGAGAAGAATTGACCGTCTGGCATTGATTTTACTCTGAGCTGGAGGCAATCTGCGCCATTTTCGGCACAGGCCTTTGCCACAGACAGGACATCTTTGCAATCCTCGACGGTCAGTATAACATAAAGCCTTACTTTTGAAAACCTTAAGGCGGCAAAGCCGGACAGCGAAATGTCCTTTTCGAGCGTATAGCAATCGTAGCGGAGTTTTTCAAAAACAGCCGACAGTTTTGCCTCTATTATCGCAGCAGATTCGGCAAGTACCCTCAGCGCCTCGGTAGTTCTTGCAAAGCCTGCGGTTATGCAGTCTTCGAGATTAACCCTTTTCATCTGGCCGGCGACTTCTACTCCGCAGCCGATATCATTTTGTGTATCACGGGCAGAAATGAGCTGTTGCGCATCGAGCTTGCTTATGGCGTTACTTAATTGATGTCTGAGCTGTTTGCACCGGCTACTTAGGGCTTCGTCGTTAAGAGCGAATCTGCAAAATTCCTCTGCGACCCTGAGACCTTCGCGGGCGCGGTTGAAATTTGCGTCAATTATTCTGAAAACAGCTCTGCTCATAGCGGTTAGATTATAAACCTTCGGCGGGAAAATTAAAGCCTCAAAACGGCGAGATGAAAAGACGCGCAAAAAAATGGAGCTGCCTCCTCCCGGCCAGCTCCGAAGTCCGCAATCTATATATACAGAGCTCTTTATATAGTATATTTTAGCCCTGGTTGCGTTCGCTGGGTGGGTTTACCGCTTCTTCCTCCTCCAGGAATAGAGATAACCCGCCCGGCAAAGTTAAAGTATTACTAATTCGAGCAACAGTTATGCCAGAATCCTGGTAAGTCTGCTCCTAATAACCAGACCAGTTGCAAAGGCAGGCGATTGAAAAGGTTAAGTGAGTTTGTTGTTATTGAGCTTATATAGAGGAGATGTTAAAGTTTGGGGATGTGTTGTCTTTTGGCAACACAGTGACACACTAATATCAGGAATAGGATTTTTATCGGCTGTAAAGTCCTTGAGAATACGAAAATTAGAGAAATGTTGCAAAAAAACAACATATTTTGCCCTTCTGGGGTGTTTTATTGCTTGTCGTAAATTGCCTTTGGTTTTCTGCTGTTTGTCTGGCAAAGCCAGTTATCGAAAATTCTCTGGTATTTTTCCTTACCGTTCTGCGGCGGCTCAATCAGCATTCGGTTTTGCCACTGCTGGACTTGGGCGGCAATGTTTTCCATATCATTATCGCTGGAGTTTTTGGTTAAAAATCGGCCTGCGGTTTCGGCAGGGTCTTTTAGAATATCGAAGACAGAGACAAGCTCATTGGTTGGGTCATAGATGAATTTTTGCCGGCCTGTTATGAAACCGGCCGGGCCGTTGTCCATCCATGTCGTAAAGAACAAGAGCCTGTCGGCAGGAAGCTTTCCGAGAGCGTCTGTGCCGTCGAAGTTGCCCGCTGCGATGTCAAAGCCCAGAATGTTCAGAATGGTTGGAGCTACATCTATACTGCTGACAGTTGAGTTTATCTTGTGCCTGAATGTTAGGCCGGGCGATTTTAAGAACCAGAAAATTCTGGTTGCTTCGTCATGGGGGATTCTTGCATGGCCGTACCTGTCGTGCTGGCCGAAGGCTTCGCCGTGATCGCTGACAACGCAAAAGATAGTTTTGTTCATATTCGTAACTTTGCGCAGTCTTTTGTGCAGTTCTGCCAGAAATGAATCCGTATATTCGATAAGTTTGCGGTATCTTTGAACCGGTTCGGCGTATTTATTTTCACCGATATTGTCATACCAGGCGGGGATTTCATAAGGATCGTGTGTTGCTGAGGTGAGTATGGTCAGCAGAAAAGGCCGGTCGGATTGCTTAATCCATTTGCAGACCGGTTCAATGAGTTGAAATTCGTCGGCTGCTAAATAGCCGAGGTGTGAGTTGACATCGGCGATGTTTTCACGGGAGAAAAATTTATCAAAACCGAGATTGTAAACCAGCCCCGGCCTTGCCTCGAATGCGCCTTCGGCGGATTGGAAAAACGCAGTTCTGTAGCCGGCAGTTTTGAGAATGGTTGCGATGCTTTGATAATTTTTTTCTTGTACCGCCGCTTCAATGTAGTCCTGACTTGTCGAAGGATACAGGCCG
>JAQTQF010000053.1 GCA_028712345.1 Phycisphaerae bacterium
GCCGCCAACAGATGTGCATTCGTCTGGGCCGTATCTTCTTTGCAATCTTTGTCGAAGCACAGGTAGCCGTCTTCGATTTTGAAATCCTTTGGTACTGCTATATCAACAGGTTCGTTATATTCGCTGCTGATAAGGCCGACCCTGTACTGCGGCCCAGCTTCCGGCAGTTCAATGCCAAGTTCCTTTGCCCGCAGATACTCTTCATAGTACAGACAATGCGTTTTCTGTTTTTGAAAGTATTTGTAAAACTCCCGTTCAACAGCAGCCTTTAGCTGCTCGAAAGCCTGGTTTTCAACAAGTCTTGTCCTTGCGGGAAGCATCAACCGGATGTCTGTCTGGTCTGCGATGTCAACAAGAATTGTCAAGCTGTGCCTGCTCTTGCCGGGCCAGTGATCCACCTGGACTACCTGGCCATGAAAATTCACCAGCAATCTGCCGTGATACCAGTTCGAAGCCCATTGGCTGTGATATTTGGATACCTCGTCTGTCACTTCAATTTTGCAGCCGGGATTTTCATAATACACAGCTTCGCTGCCGCAAAACGGCATCCGGTGGCAGTACTTGCCATCCACGATAACCCTATTACCTGCAAAGACAGCATGTTTTTCAACAAGCTCCATATCCCACGGTTTTTCATCCCTGAATTTCAGAATCGTTCCGTTTACTGTTTCGGCGTTCTCTACCACTTCAACAGGTTTTCCTGTCCAGCCGTCTTTATCAATGACGGTTTGCTTGCTACCAGAAATGATAGTAACTTTCCGTGGTGCAAGACTAAAAAGCCCAACACCTGCAGGATCTTCTCCTGCTTCGAGTTTCTCATCCCAGCCGCTGCCGCCTAAATCCAGCAGCTTCTGGAAATCCTCGATGCCTGAGCCGTTGTCTTCGATGGTTACGAATCCATCTTTATTGGTAATTCGAACCTCCGTTGCTCCGGCTCTTCTTGCATTCTGCAGAATCTCAATGACTCTGCCTTCGGCAGTGCCTGTAAAAAGCCTGTCTGCCTTGGTCAACAACCTCGGATTTACTTTTGCACAAATTGTTTTTTGCATGGTTACACCTGTCCTTTCGTTAAAAAGCGATGGCACGCTCTGCATGGTGGCGTGCCATCTGGTTAAAATTGTTTTTAGAATTTATCGTCGTGAAACTGATTTTCAAAAAGTTTATAGAAATGCCTATTTCAAACGCCGTAAAGTGACGGCTGATTCAGTAACTCTCGTCGATAAAAGGTCCCGCTTCACGATGATCTGAGTCTGAACTCAAATACTTTCATGTGCATAAGACCTGCCAGCAAGTTTTATAGCCAAAAGGCATCATGCTGTGTTTGTGTGTTGTTTATTTGTGAGTATTGAAAGGTAGTGATTTTATCTTTTTAAATGTTTCGATTGGATGGCAAAATAATGCAAGAAAAATCACTTTATGTTGTTGAGTTGCTGCCTTAATGCATATCGTTCCTTGCTTATCCGGATGGCATGCTCGCGAAGCTGGGTGCCAAAGTTTTTTTCGATAAACAAAATTGTTTCGAATGCTTCAACATAGATTTTGCCGAAGATATGCTGAAAACGCCACCTTACTCCCTGTCTTGTTACACCGAAGGCCTTATGAATCTTTTCACCATAGGTACCTTTGATGACCATTCTGCTGGGTTGGCCAACTCTAAGCTCAACATGCAATTCCTTCGAATCCATCAGTTTCTTCAATTCTGTCAGAAAAATCTTGTCCTTGTCTGTCAACATATTTACTCACCCATATTGTTTGGCCTTCCTGGCGGATTTCAACTTCCTGCTGGTGCTCAAGGAAGATGACGGCGATAAACCGCCATATAAGGTCTTTTCGGGCATTTTCGATTATGGCTGGTATTCCACGCAGGTCTATCTCAAAGTCCTCAAGATGAGCCTTTATATGCCGCTGATAGCGGCCAAGGTCGAATTTACCCTTTAGCTCAATAAGCATCTGCTCATCAATGCCGGCAGTTAATCCATTCAATGCCGCAAGCAGACCCGGCACCGAGTCCAGGTCAACAGCCTCGGGTATAATTGACTGTGAGCGGCACTGTAGGAGCATTTCTCTTACCTGTTGAAGCTTTTCATTTTTACGCTGCCGTGATTCGGCCATCTTTTGCTTAAAATACTCTTTTTCAAACGGCAAAGTCTCAAAAACAAATTTCGATATCACTTCACTGCCGCAGGTACCGCAATAATACCGCCTCACCCGAAGTACGGGGACACCGCCGCAGACAGAACACCTTTGAAATTCGACCGTTGGGTCAAATTCAATTCCGCATTTGATGCAGCGGCATCTGCTCTCAGAGATCATAGAAAGCCTGCCGTTGCATTGGCCACAGCGATAGGCAAGCAAAACCACAGAATAGTAAAAACTCTTTACTCTGCCAAAAAAGTGCTGAACTCTTGCAGCCATTCCGAAAGCAAGCTCTATGATATTCATTGGCCTTCAGATGGCTTTTGATGCTTTGGTGTAAATTTACTGCCGCAGTCTTTGCAGAGTCTTACCCTTCTGATACCCATTGTTTTAGTCTTTCTGATACCTTTCTTCTGACTTTTATGACTGCCGCACTTTGGGCAGGTTGGCGGTCTTCCGCGTCCCATGTATATCACCTCACGGGACGTATAAGAGACCTGGTATATAAATCTTTGTATTCTTAACAGTTTAAGTAGAGGGGGAGCAGAGTTTACGCGCCATGGTCTATTTTAAGAAAGTTGTTTTTGCGTTGTTATTTGTTTTCAATATAGCAAAGTATTATGTAAGTAAAAATCTGCAGGAGTTTTGCCGCCAAAGAATATCTTTGCAAACTACAGAACCTTTAACGCTTAAACTCCACACCCTCTACATGGGTAAACAGGTTTACATTTTCCTACAAAAACGACAGAAACTTCGACGCATAAACTCCATACTATTCGAAGCGAAGCTTACATATCTGCTCGGCAACGGTCTTGTCAAAGGTAAGCACGACTCTGTTGGTGTAAATCCTGTCAATCTTGGTTGCAACCAGTGCCAGAAGCCCAACGCTTTGCAGATAACCAAGGTTGGTATAAAAATACATATAGCTGAAAGGCTTGATCTGATGATCCTGGCTGAAACGGCAGTATCTTTTGTAGATATCTTTAACGAGATCAGATTTGTTGGTCGCAGCCGCCCAGAGAATCATAAGATTAGCATCAGCCAGGTCATTGACAACATCGATTACGATATCTCTTCTGGCATCCTCAAAGCATTTTTCGGTATCGTCACTGGGGTTCATCATTTTATAGTAAAGCGTCTTTATTGCGACCCTTGCATCCGAGTTTGTTTTTTGAGTGGTCAGGGCCGCAATCTGTGATAAATGGCCATCGTCCCAATTATGCAATCCCTTTTGTGCCCGATCCTGCAGGATTTCATAAATCTGCTCGGCATTATAGTTCTTGAAGTGCAAAGGTAGCGGCTGGAGGCTGCTGCGTGTGGCGGGGTCAAGTTGTTTCAGCACATGCGGTGTATTGGATAGTATTATCACCATATAAGGCTGTTCGCTTCTGCTGAGGAAATAAAGGATTTCACGATTTTTGTCCTTGGAACTCATAAGATTGACCTCATCGAGGATGACAACGGTTTTGTTTTTGTATTGCTGCATAAATCTTTGATAGAGATCGACAAGGCTCGCACCCGCCGAGTTCTCATTGTCCAGCAGATATGCGAATATCTTGAAGCTGGTATTGTAATGCCGGCAGTTGACATAAAGAACATCGAGCCCTGTTTCGTTCTGAAACAACTCCTTGAGATATTTAAGAATCATCGTCTTGCCGGAGCCTCTGCTTCCTATGATGGCCATATGCGTGGGTATTCCGCTCATCTCGAACTGAAGCATACTGTTGACTATCTGCTTGGCTTCTTCCCTCGTAACAGGTTTTTCGGGGATGTAGTTATAATCGAATACAACAAAGTCTTTTATATTGCCTGATTTCTCGTCGAAAGAGCTTCTCTTCTTGCTCAGGTAAGACGCAATATCCATACGACGCATCAACTCCGCCCTATGTATCAACTGAGCCTGTATTTAATACTTTCGCGCCTCTGGCAAGTGGCAAACCAAAAGAACCGTAAACTATAAATACTTGTGTTCTCATAACGTCCCGCATGAGGCTCGAAAACATGCTTTACGGCTCAGATTTCAATGAACTTGTCAAATCCCTTATCCCGGATTTTGTCCTGGCCTTTGCATTTTTTACCTCGTTAGCTTATGCGGTGCTGGGCAAACAATTCGACAGACAAAGACCTGCGATAGCAGCATCCGGATCAATAGGTCTTGCTTTGGCTGTCGGCCTTGTATGGTGGGAGAGGGTAAATGATTTTTCCATAAAGAATCTCGGCCCGATTGCCGTTGGCTTTGCGTTGTTATTTCTTTCCTTCGTCATGTACCAGTCCATCAAACAGGTTGGGGGCACCTGGGCTGGTGCTGGCATCACATTGGGTATGAGCATCCTCATCGCACAGGTGTTGAAACTGGATTTACTTATCGATCCCCAGGTTATTCAGACTGTCACTTTAACGGCACTTATCATAGGTATACTTGCGTTTATTTCACATACCTATGGCAGAGTTCCCCATTTTCCGAAGATGCCAAAAAGTTCGCCGAATGTTCGCCGCGATATGGCAGATTTATACAGAGAAAGACACCTATCAGATAAGTTATTTCGGAGCATGCGAAATTTACGCAAACAAACCAACATTTTAAATGAACATCCCCAAGAAGCAGGTAATGTACTTCTGCAGTTAAGGAGGATGCTTCCTGCCGAGGGCTATCTGACCGAAAGAATGGCACAGTTAAGGACAAAGGCCTTCCAGATTCGCAACGGTCATATAGCAAGATTGGAGGAAACTCGTGATACTTTTTCGAAACTGCCGGTTTCGGAAAAGAAAAAAGCCGCTGCAGAAATGGCCGCTGCCTATAATCAATTGGTTGGCATTGATACCAGGCTTCAAAGGCTCGATAAAGCAGTCGCGGCAAATGAAAAACGGATAAGCGATCTTACCAGCCAGGCCCAGAAATATACCGCAAACTATGACTACCGCAAGCTCACCGATACCCTTAAGGCCGCCGAAAAACTGCAGCACCATAACAGCAGGCTGTTTAAAATAATCCAGAGAACCGAGGATAAACTTACCGCCATATCCAGAAAAATCGTAGCGGAGGCAAAACAGACAAATGAAAAATGAGAACGATAACCGCAAGTCCGTCTATTGATGAAAAGCTGGTTGGGCCTGAATACCCATACGAATCAAAACAAGAGGTCGCCATAGCCGGGATGCTGGAAAATTACGGCATACCTTTTTTGTATAAGCAGCCCACACTTGTTATTGAAAACGGCAAGCGATGCATAGAGTATGCGGATTTCTTCCTGCCGGCCTATAACGGCCTTGCTATCGATTATATCATCGAATCCAATAGTGCCATCTACCGGCGAAAGAAAAATATCTACCAGGATAACCAGATACCGGCTGTTCTTATAACCAGAAAGGATCTGAACCAGAACGGCTGGCAGAAAAACCTGTATCACAGACTCGAAAGCATTAACCGCAGACCCTCGGTATACCGATGATTTTGCTCTTTCTTTAGCAAAATCATAATGCAGAATTTTAATATCATCTGCAAAATACAGCCGGCAACTTCAATCCTGTATTCTCTCCCAGCCGTATGATGACCCTGATTCTTCTATATTCCAGACCTCTTTGACAAATCCCGCTCCGGGACAGAGATAGCTGTCGTCCATATTGCCGCTGCCGATATCACCCCAGCGGTATTGCATGCATCCTGTATATGGCCCTGCACCGGTTGACATCTGGGGAACAGTCTGATCCAAGGCGATTACCTCATGGTACTCGGAACCTATAAGCGAAAGTACCTGTCTTTCGACCGGATGTGCTGGCAGAAAAATCGGGGCGTTTTCAGGCATATCAGCCTGCCATGATACCGGGTCGCCGCTGTAATCGGCACCTGTAACTTTAAGTACCCGCAGATTACCCTGTATATCCTGGGCAATACGCAGGTCATAATATTCCACCGCAGGGATTTGACCGTGTCCAAGTATCCGCATTATAAGCGTCTTGACTTCCATCACTGTCTCTGTGCCTGTAAGTGAATATGACCGCGTAGCACCGGTGAAGCTGCCGTAACCGGCAAGGCTGTAGCTATCGCCTACATCTATCAGGCCAAGCCATGAATTTGTGATTACATCCGAAATGCTGTCAAATCTGGCGAAGTCGGAAGCTTTCTTTACGAAGATATCGAAGGTGTAATCATCCTCATCCTGCCCGTTAGAGGCCATAACGTCTTTGCCGGCACTGATAGCTGTTTCCATAATGAAGCCGCCACCAAAATCAAGGGTGGCTATGCCATTTGAGTCTACGGAAGCTGTACCACTTTCACTCCAGCTGTTGCTGTCATGATTCGTCATTATGCCCACAAATGAGCCATCACTTTCGAATGTAATTATTCCCGTCTCGAAACCAAAATTATCAGGCAGACCATTTTTCTGAGTACTCATACTACGCAAATACCATGTCCCGCTCAGGTCCGAAACCGAATAAGATGTCCCCTGTTTTACAAGTACATCGAGATATAAAGCATCTTCCTGTTGAAAATTCCCAATCAGAAAATCTTTTCCGGCACTTAGAGCGTTTTGCCAGAACTCCTCGGTACCATCAAAGTCCCATGTTACTATGCCTTGAGAATCTACAGAAACAGTTCCACTTTCCTGCCAGCTATCGCCGTTGCAGTCAGTCATTGTTCCTGTAAAGGAACCGTCTGCAAGTACTGTAAAAACACCCGTATCATAGCCAAAATTGTCAGGCTGGCCGTTCTGCTGGGTTATGATACTCCGCAAACGCCAGATGCCTGTCAGATCGGAACCGGAATATGTATCCGCCTTTTTGACGAAGATATCTATCCCCAACTCATCGGCATCATCTTTGAAGTTGTGCAGCATTACATTTTTGCCTGTATTTAAAGGGGCACTCATTGTGTAGCCGTCACTGAATGTAAATACTGCCGCTGCGTTAACTATTGATACCGTCCCGCTTTCCGGTTTGAAATTACCCTGATTATCTTCTCCAATACCGGCGAAAAAGCCGTCATTGTAAAAATTAAATTCAGCCGTGTAATAACCGAAATCATCCGGCTGACCGTCCTGCTGAGTCTGAATATTCCGTAAATACCAAACGCCCTGAATATCGGCTATGTTTCCATAAGGTGTTGTGTCAACAACATAATGCCAGATGGATTCACTGAGCCAGTTCTCGGCAAGCCTGAGTAAATCGTTAAAATCTACAACTCCCTCCTGATCGAAATTAGATTCCAATGAACCGGACTGCATCCACTGGTTGGCAAAGATTGCAAAGTCTGACATATTCACCGTACCATTACCGCTGAGGTCAGGACCTTCTTTTTGAGCGGCATATGGCATTACAATTGTATCCGCATTGACAGGTATGCTATCAGTGATTTGTAAAGTAACCGATGTGTTTAGATACCTGCTGTGAACCGCGGTAGCAGTATATGTTCCGCTCGGAACATTTTGAATTATATACTCACCATGTTTGCCCACATCAATGAAGCCTGCAAAAGCCCCTGTGGCTTGGTCGGTTAATACAACCACCGCATCAAGGACCGGCTGAGAGTTCTCATTTATTACACGGCCAATAACGAAACTCCCTTGTGATGCACAAGCAAGGTTAACATCTGATGTACCAGCAGAAATATTGAACTGAGCGTCGTGAACGGCCATGGCTTCTTGGTCACCTTCCGTCTCTTGCTCAAGCATAAGATAAACGTCATAGTTCATACCTGTCGGCAACCCACTGATTGTAAACGTGCCAGGTGCGACCAGGAAATCTTCCCCCACGCCTCTTAACAGGCATACACGGTTAGCATCGATTACCGTTCCAGCCTCGACAGCGGCGATAAAAAAACCACCTTCATAAGGGTAACTACCCGGATTGGTAACACTGCCGGATATTGTTGCACCATTGTCAGCCGAATAGACTATGATATCGTTTACATCAATCGTCTGGCTGATATCGTTTACAGTTATATGCTGATGAAAGTCGTTGTAATTTTCTTCATTGAGACTCATTACATATTCGCCAAGAGGAAGTCTTATCTGATACATTCCATTTGTATCCGTAGTACCATCGCCGCTGCAGTATATTCCATCGTAGTCGTATTCTACCCCTGCCATGGGTGCCATATTAATATCTTTGATATAGCCCCGAACAAGTGCACCTTTTTGCAGGGCAATTATCTGGCTGCTTTTGTTTTGACCTTCGGCCAGATATACTTCTCTGCAGTCCGATGGCTGGCAGGCATATCCCGTGTTAATTTCTGGACATGCTCTTATTTCAGCAAATCCTTCGGGCAAACCATCAAGCAGGAAACCACCGTCAGAATTGGTCACATCGTTTGTCCAGAAAGATTGAGCCTCGTTCCAGTAAGTTACCTCGATGCCGGCAAGGGGTTCAGCTGTTTGGGCATCTATCAATCTGCCTGATATGGAACCGGCAAATACTATCTGGGGCAGCAACAGCAGCATAAAAATTATGTGTCTCATCAACAATCCTCCATATAAAATGTTTTGTAAAAAATAGTCATTTATTCGACACCAGTAAGCCAGTTACCGGCAAAAGCACAAAAGTCCGCAAAATTAACAGTACCATCACCGGACAGATCCGCCTGCGTAAACGGCTGGGTATTACCATTTCACCATCGCAGTAAACAGCAACAGAACAATAAAAGGCTTTATCACTTTATTCATAACGCTATCTCCAATAAAATCTTCATAAAACAAAATTTAATTTCGTGAATATTGGAAGGCTTCTGGAAGGTGTAGAAATGCACAAAAAAAGAGGGCACTGCTACATCATGCCTATTCAAGGCTCGCCAGAGCCCATACAGAACATGCAAGCAGCGCCCCGTATCGGGGGCACTGTTCTCTTGCGTTTCTGTACAGTCAAAACTGGCGATTTTGAATAGAACGCCAAAAGTTCAGTGAACTTTCTTCAATATTCAATTGTCGATGAACAGTTTACCATTTATGCAGCCAAAAGTCAATCGGGAAAATCTCTGGTAAAGTGTATAAGTGCCTTAAAATCATTGCATTGCGCGTGTTAACTAAGTTTTTATGAGATATCCAGCCAGGTAAGCTGCTCGATGAGTGACCGATAGGGATTTTCTATCGAATCAATCGCTTTATAACAGGCTGAGACCGCGGCTGAAGATGTGGCGACAAAGATTATTTTGTCAAACCCCGCATTTTTTATTTTATCGAAGTTTGCCTTGATATTCGA
>JAQTQF010000054.1 GCA_028712345.1 Phycisphaerae bacterium
GCCGAAGGTAAGTTATTCAAACCATTGGCATTTACAAAAACCTTTGCCTTAATTGCTTCGGTGATAATTGCTTTAACTATTATTCCCCCTGCGGCACATATCCTGTTCACACGAAGATTCCATTTCAAAAAAGTGGCACGCTATATCCTTGGAGTTGCTTTAGCAGTGTGTGGAATAGCTTTGGGTGTCTGGCTCAAATGGTGGATAGGTGCTCTGATTATTGGTATTGGGCTGTACCATTTATTAAAACACAGGCTGCCACAAAAAATAAATTCTTATCTGCCTGTATTGGCAAATATTATTGCAATTATCATCGTCGGAACAATCTTAGCTCTTCATTGGTTGCCTCTTGGGCCAGCTAATGGAACAATCCTGAATTTGATTTTTGTAGCGGTGTTGATTGGTGGTATGCTTATATTCTTCAAAATATTTCAGCATTTTTATTCCAGAATTCTCGGCTGGTGCCTGGAGCATAAGTTAGCTTTCTTGTCGATGCCAACAGTTATTATCGTTTTAGGTATAATTATATGGTCGGGACTTGGCAAGGAATTTATGCCTCCTTTAGACGAAGGCTCTTTTTTATATATGCCGACAACCATGCCACACGCTTCCATCGGTGAGGTTTTGGATGTGTTGCAAAAACAGGATAGGGCTTTTCAGTCAATCCCGGAAATAGAATCTGTAGTAGGCAAAATAGGCCGGGCAGAAACGCCTTTGGATCCCGCTCCTGTATCAATGGTTGAGACAATTATCAATTACAAATCCGAGTACATCCTGGATAAAGATGGGAAAAGAATTCGCTTTAAATACGATAAAAAGAAAGGTGAATTTGCCCGTGATGAAAACGGCAAGCTCCTGCCTGATAAAAATGGAAAATTGTACCGCCAGTGGAGGGAACATATAAAGACACCTGATGATATCTGGGGCGAAATTGTAAAAGCAGGCCAAATTCCAGGAACCACGAGTGCCCCGAAGTTACAGCCTATAGCTGCTCGTATTGTTATGCTGCAAAGCGGCATGCGTGCACCTATGGGCATAAAAATCAAAGGCCCTGACCTGGAAACAATAGAAAAAGTAGGACTTGAATTTGAAAAACTCTTAAAAGAAGTTCCTTCTGTCGAGCCTTCTGCGGTAATAGCAGATAGAATTGTAGGCAAACCATATTTAGAGATTGAAATTAACAGACAGGCTATTGCAAGATATGGTATCAGTATTCGCAAAATACAGGATGTCATAGAAGTAGCCATCGGCGGAAGAAGAATTACTACTACCGTTGAAGGCAGAGAGCGTTATCCCGTACGTGTACGTTATATGCGGGAACTTCGCGACACCATAGAGTCTATGGAAAAAATCCTTGTACCTGCTGCAGACCGAGCACAAATACCCCTTATCCAGTTAGCAGATATATGTTATGTTCGCGGCCCCCAGGCAATAAAAAGTGAAGATACTTTTCTTGTGGGTTACGTACTTTTCGATAAAAAGGAAGGTTTTGCCGAAGTTGATGTCGTTCAACAATGTCAAAAATTTCTGAAAGAAGAAATCGATGCGGGCCAGCTTACTATACCAGCGGGCATCAGCTATAACTTTGCAGGCAGTTATGAAAACCAGATTCGTGCACAAAAAACGCTTATGATAGTGGTTCCTTTGGCATTGTTTATCATTTTTATGATTCTATACTTCCAATTTAAATCTACTATCACGAGCCTCCTTGTTTTCTCTGGAATTGTTGTGGCATGGGCAGGCGGCTTTCTAATGATATGGTGTTACGGTCAGGACTGGTTTCTGAATTTCAGCCTTTTTGGTGTTTCGATGAGAGAACTTTTCCAGATTCATCCAATCAATATGAGTGTTGCAATATGGGTCGGATTTCTGGCGCTATTCGGAATCGCTTCGGATAACGGAGTGCTGATTTGTACATATATAGAGCAAAGATTTAAAGCCGGTCAAATCACAGACAGAGAGCAAATCCGCGAAAGAATAATACAGGCATCTCAAAGGAGAATTCGTCCTGCCCTTATGACGACGGCGACAACAATACTTGCCTTGATTCCTGTCCTCACCTCAACGGGGCGAGGCTCAGATATTATGGTGCCGATGGCAATTCCATCTTTCGGTGGTATGACTATACAGATATTGACTGTACTGGTTGTACCTGTTTTATACAGTTTTACAAAAGAATTAACTCATAAATCCAATTAACTCGTAGATCGATGGATTGCTGGTCTGTTAGTTTTATCAACCTCTCGTCGGTAAATTACTTCCATGTGGCTTAATACAAGGGGTATTCAATTGAAAAGTTCTTTACCCTCCGAAATTGCCTCATCGATTCATATAGTAAAACCTATCGGGAAAGCCAGGTCTTCTTATTCAATCTGCCTTCACGGGTGCTCAAATCCCGCAATAGCCCAATTTTTGGTGCAAGCCAAAAATTATAAATAAGGCCCCACTTTTTTTAAAAAGGCTTCGACATTGATGTCCCGCGTCGAAGCCTATATTTTATACAAAAAAGCTGGGGTGAAAAAGTTAATGGCCGAACATACAAAAATCAGCTTCAATCACCGCAAGGAAATCTCCGATTATTCCGACTTGGCAGAGATGCTTTTTCCTGGCAACCGCAATCTGCAGCACGCAGTAGCTTGCATTCTGTTCGAACTCAAGTGGGCTAACAGCATAGTGCCCAATCTTGTTTATATTGAAAATAAATACAGCACCTCCCGCCGAATACTTCAAAGGGCCAGAGCAAAACTTTCAAGGATCGGGCTTATTGAGCACATTAGCAGTTTTAATATTCCTTCGTAATTTTACGGGTTTTAACCCGTAGATGGAAGTTGCCACTGTCTTCTGTTATACTTTGGTAATGGAAATCAAGAAACAGGCATATGTGGCGTATTATACAAGGTATCATATAGTGATATCGACCAAATACCGCAGAAAGATTTTGCGAGACGGTTTTGGCGAATATGTCATAAAAGCTGTGATTGGCATTGGTAAACAGTACCCGGAGATAGAGATAGTGGAAGTAAATACAGATGTAGACCATATTCATATTTTGGCTTTAATCCCCCCCAATTTTCGGTGAGTGAAGTGGTTAAAGTTATCAAAGCCAAAACCGGCTTGTATATGCGTAAAAAATTCCCATTCTTAGATAAGGTTTATTGGGGAGTCGGTGGTATTTGGTCAGTTGGTTATTTTGTGTCAACTGTTGGTGTAACTGAAGAAACTATAAGGAAATATATTGAAATGCAGGGCAAGGAAGACAGTGGCCAAGCTTTGCTTGAATTCTAAAGAGAAGCACTTCACAGGGCAGGCAGGTTACCCCGGTGGGATAGCCGCCGAAACGGAGAGTAGTGGAACAGGTGAGCAGGTGAAGCCGATTTGAAATTTAAGATTTGAGAACGAGATTGCCGCGCTGCGCTCGCAATGACAAGGAACCCTCATTCAGAACAGGTGAACAGTAGAACAGATGAGAAGGTGAGAAGGTGAAAAAAGAGCGAAGGGGCAACACTGATAAACACTGACTGAAACACGGACGGACACGGAAAATGAACGAGATTCTTCGTTCGCCTGCGGCGAATTCAGAATGACAAGAACCCCGCCCACAGGTGGCAGGGCTAACCGAGAATAAAAACCCCCACCACAGGGGTGGGGGGCTAAACAAAATTGAGTGCGGCGAATTGGCCGCGATGGAGTTTTGCGGCGATGTCATAGGCCTTTGCGGCTGTGAGTTCATCATTAAAATAGCCGAGGTGTTTTCTCTTTCCATCAATAGAAAGCACGGCACGATATTTTCCCCTGCGGCGGTCGAAGAAAACGCCTTTGTATTTTGATGTGCCGGCGTTGAAGCCGCGGCGGCTGTTCCATTTGTTCTGCGTGCGCGTGGCGGGTCTTAAATTGTATTTGCAATTGTTCAGGCCGTTGCGGTCTATGTGGTCGATGACAATATTTTTCCGAGCTTTCATAATAACCCTGTGCATACGGATACGGCAGAGAAAGCCGTTGATGTATTCGGGGCGCTCGGCGTAAAAAGTGCTGCTGTTGTCGTGGGCGTACCATTTGAAGCGGATGAGTCTGCAAAAGTCGTCAAAGTCAACGAGTGTAAACTGATTCTGCGTGAGTTTGATTCTCATAAACGGCTGGCCGAATTTTTTACGGCGATAGAGCAGCAGCGGAGCAAAGA
This sequence comes from Phycisphaerae bacterium, assembly GCA_028712345.1. GTDB lineage: Bacteria > Planctomycetota > Phycisphaerae > Sedimentisphaerales > UBA12454 > GWC2-45-44. The sequence goes on from JAQTQF010000054.1 coordinate 4,178, forward strand.
AAATGCGCATAACAAGAGCAGGAACAAAGATGGGAAGATAAATAATCACAAGAAATCAGCAATTCGGTTATCGGTTATCAGTGTTGGGGGCAAAAAATATGTCCCTCCGTATTACCTGAAAACCTGCGCGTTTTTGTCGAACTTTTTGCGGATTTTTTTTGCGGCAAATTTATAAGTGCTTATGGGATATGGGTTAAAGAATTTTGAAAAAATTTATTTTTAACAAAAGCGCAGGTTCTTTCCTTCGCATTTGTTCGGTAATACTTGATACAGATTATACGGATTTAGGGGGGAGGGGCGTTTTTGTGGAACAGAGCACCTTCGACATCTTGTTGGCCGTGGCGTTCTGCGATTGCCTGATAGAATGCAATATCAAACCCGCCGGCATCAATCATCTGCTTGTACTCGTCGCCGGTAGCGATAACCCATATGCCGAGATCGTATTTTTTGCGGACATCATTAATCTCATAAATTTCGGGAACAGTTCTGCCTACATAATGGACCGTTCTGGCTGAGACATAATTGTATGCGATGATGTCTTTACCGTCGTTTGCGAGCTGACCGGCCTTGACGGAAAAATCTCTTGAGGGATTATTATAATCAAACGGGTCGATGAAGTAAACGAAAGCGGCCATAAGGATTGCACAGTAGCCGACAAAGAGCAGGGTGGTTGCGGCGATCTTTTTATTTGTCTGGAAAAGAAAAATGACAATCGCAAGAGTGATTAACAGCATCATTATAGTATGGACTGCCGGCCAGATAACGGATTGCTGTTTTGTAAATGCCCAGTATAAGAGTCCCGCCCCTCCGGCAAGAGCGGCGATGATATGGCAAGTGAAAAGAGTCTTTACCTGTTTGAGATTAAAGGCCTTCCGCTCGAATATCATATCGTGAAGGCATATCCCTGCCAATATACAGAATGCGGGGAATGCCGAGAGGATATAGTGCTGTCGTTTTCCGCCAGAGATGCTCATAACAACGACCTGTACAACGAACCATATCCATAGATACCACATTACAGGCCTTTTCCGCTCCCATATCGAGTAGAACGGCGATAAAATAGCGTAGGGCACAAACGCCGAGAATGGTGCCGAAAACAGAAATAAAACGCCAAGATAATACCACACGGGCTTGTGCCCGGAAGCGTAATCGCCTGCAAACCTGTCAACGAATTCTCTCTTCCAGAACATAAGACCTTCCGGTGCTCTCGAAGCGACCATAATCGGCCAGGGCATAAATATTATCAGAAAAAGAATTGGCCCGATTATCGGCATTGCGTCTTTGATTTTTTTCCACTGGCGAAAGACGGCGATATAAACAAGAATCGGCGGGACCACCAAAGCAAGCGGGGCCGGCCCCTTGGCCAGCATCCCCAGAGAAAAACTGAGCCAGAAAATGAGCATATACCAGATGCGCTGGCGGGACGATTGCGTGCGCATTGCCGCGTAGAAACTCAGCATCGAGATTGTTACAAACGAACAAAGCGCTATTTCAGGCCGGGCACAATGAGAATATCTGACAAACGCGATAGTCGATGCCCAGACGGCAGTTGAAATCACTGCAATAGGCAAACCAAGCCATTGTGAGACGAAGTAGAGAATCGCCGCGGCAGAAAGAACGGCCAAAACTGCGCTCGGCAGCCGTGATGAAAACTCATCGACTTTGCCGGTTACTTTTGCGACGGAGGCTACGAGCCAATAGCAGAGTGGCGTTTTTTGCAGGCGCTGTTCGCCGTTGAATCTCGGCAAAACCCAGTCGTTTGTTTCGAGCATCTCGCGAGCAGTTACCGATACGAGACATTCGTGATTGTTCAATGTGCCGCTGCCCAGCGACCAGAAGGAGATAATTGCCGCAAACGCCAGCGGGGCGATTATTAAAAGCAGATTTGTTTTTCTTGAGTCCATCATATTTTTTGTTCCTTTGAATCCCTTTTCGCCGCCAGAATAGAGGCAATTGCCATTGCTGCCGTTTCAATTCTCAATATCGTATCAGTAAGCCGTACGGGTACAGCATTTATTTTTTTGAGCATATCTTCTTCCCAATCCGTCAAGCCGCCTTCAGGACCGACGAATGCGATAATATCCTGTTCGCCAAAATCCAGATTCATAATAGATTCCGCCCCATCTGTCAAAGAACCGAAAATTATTTTTGCGTCCGGATAAAGCTTGCCCAATTCCTCTGCAGCGTTTGGAAAATTCCTCGGCTCGTCGATGACAGGCAGAAAATTGCGTTCGCACTGTTTTGCCGATTCTATTGTGAGCAGTTCATATCTTCTCAAGGCGTTTTTGCCTTCCACCTGTTTTACAGTGCGTTCGAAAATTACCGGCCTAATCCTGTCGATGCCCAGTTCCGTGCATTTTGAGATTATCAGCTCAAATCTCTGACCTTTAGCGACACTGGGGGCGATAATAATTCTTTGATTTTCACGGGACTTACAGATATTTAAAGATTGGATTTTTAATTGGGTTTTGTCTTTTGAGATTTTTTCTACGACTGCCTCGGCAACCGCTCCTTTACCGTCGAATAACTCCACGGTATCGCCTATCGAAAGTCTTAAAACTTTTGTCAAATGGCGGGACTGAACATCACAGAGGAAGACATCACCGCAGGGTTCGATTGTTTCGCAAAAGAATCTCACAGTTCTCATACAGTGGGATTGTTAATTTCAATAGTTTCGGTTTGCCGTGTCTCTGCCGGGCTATCGTTGGACTGTCCCTGCAGATATTTTGCTATCATACGGTAATCCTCGGCTCCATTGCAAGCAGGCTCGTATTCGAAAATTGTTTTGCCGTAACTGGGCGCCTCGGCAAGTTTGATATTCCTTCGTACAAAAACAGGGATAATCTCTGCCTTGCTCCATGGGCAATCGGTTTTTCTTGCGTTGGCAAGAAAACGGTCGATATCATTTTTTACTTCTTCGGAAAGCGAGGTTCTGCTGTCGAACATACACAAAAGAACGCCGCTGACGGTCAGTACGGGATTTATTCTCCTGCTTACAAGCGAGACTGTCTGGAGCAGTTTTCCCAGTCCCTGCAGAGCGAGGAAGTGCGGCTGAAGCGGAATAATTACCTCTTCGGCGGCGGCTAGCGAGTTAAGCGTTAAAAGGCTCAGAGAAGGCGGACAGTCTATCAGCAGGTAATCGAAATCCTGTTTACTTCTCGCTATTGCCTCACGGAAGATGGTTTCTCTGCCGACGACGCTTACTAATTCGCTTTCCGCACCGACTAAATGGATGTTTGCGCCGAGCAGAAAAAGATTCGGCCTTGTTTCAATTAAGCATTCGTCGAATTGAGCCGAACCGGTCAGAAGTTTATATGTTCCGGCTTCGATGCTGTCCGGCTCTACGCCGAGATGAATTGTAAGATGTGATTGCGGGTCGAAGTCGGCCACGACTACCCTTGCGCCGTCTTCAGCGAGAGCGGCGGCTATATTAACAACCGAGGTTGTTTTTCCTACTCCGCCTTTCTGGTTAAGCATTGCTATTTTACGCATCTTTATCCGCTTCCGATTTGTTTTTTATGTATATTGCGTCAAGCACTCCGTTAACGAAGCCGGGCGACGATTCTGCGCTGAACTTTTTAGCAAGTTCAATTGCTTCGTTAATAACCACCTTTGCAGGGATGTCCTTGCAATACATCAATTGATAGGTTCCGAGCCGTAGAATGCTTCTGTCGACCTGATTTAGCCGGCTCAATTCCCATTTTGCCGCTGCGGAGGTAATCAGACCGTCGCACTCAGCGATTTTTTCCCACAGGCCTTTCGTCCATTTGCTTGCGAGCTGACGAATCATAAGGTCTTCAGCATTTTCCAAAAAGAATCTATCGAGCGTTTCAAGTCCGCCGGCACCCTGCACATCGAGATGACAGGCGGCCTGCATTACCAATTCTCTTGCTTTGGTTCTTCTATCCATGGCCAGGCGGAACTAATCTTTCTTCACTTTTTAATTCTTTCAGTTTTTTACAATCGGGTATCGACTATTTTATCTGACTCAGTACATCAACCATTTCCATCGCGCTTACAGCAGCGTTTGCACCGGCATTGCCTGATTTGGTCCCTGCTCGTTCAATTGCCTGTTCAATGGTTTCACAGGTTACAATTCCAAAGATAGCCGGTACACCGGTGTCGTAGTTTATCTGGCTGACGCCTCTGCTTACCTGCTGGCAGACATAATCGTAGTGATTGGTTTGGCCGCGGATAACAGTACCGAGGCAGATAATTGCATCAGCTTTTCCGCCGGCGGCAAGTTTTTTCGCAGCGGGCGTTATCTCAATTGCTCCCGGTACCCAAATGATTGTAATCTGTTCATCGGAGGCGCCGTGTCTTTGCAGCGCATCGATTGCGCCGTCGAGAAGTTTGGCCGTAATGAAGTCGTTGAATCGGCTCACGACTATCGCGTACTTAGCTTTACCGGCGCTTAATTTACCTTTTATCTGCTTTATCATAATTCTTTGCTCCTTTTTTTTCTCGTAATTAACACAGCATTATAAGACCAAGAGCCGCCTTTTTCCAGTAATAAGGCTTTTTCCTGAATCCCTCAAAGAAACAGCCCTGAACGGTCGACTTTGTAACCATCTTTATTCTAAGGGGTTAAAGGAAATATTTCCACTTAAATTCTTTGCTTAAATGTTTTTTTTACTGCCCCGATTTGGCGCCTAAGCCGGAACAGATTTGTGCCGATTTTTAAAACGAACAAAGCATTGAAACGGTCACCCTGAGCGAAGCGAAGGGTCTATGCCGAGAAAAAACGAGATTCTTCGTTCGCCAGCGGCGAATTCAGAATGACGAATCGTGTTTTGGGATAATCGCTTAGTTATGGAGATATTATGAATTTCTACAACGGATTTGAGCCTTTTGAGCAGGACGACCAGCCCAATCCCTGGAGCAGCGCCGAGCAGAAAGCGATGAAAGCCTTTGCCCTTTACGAGGATGGCCTGATGAAGGAGGCCCTTGTCGCGATGAATGAGGCGATTGAAATAAATCCCGCCAACGATAGATGGCATTTCAACAAGGCTCTTACTCTCGATGCGATGAACAGATTTGACGAGGCGATAGCGGAATTCAAACTTGCTCTGGAACTGAATCCGAACGACATCGAAACGCTCAACTGCCTGGCTGTGGATTAT
>JAQTQF010000055.1 GCA_028712345.1 Phycisphaerae bacterium
CAGTAACTTAATTTTTTTCAGGGCGGCGGCTATAGACCTTCCGCTCTGAAGACTAACCTGTCTTTCACTGCCCTGTGCCCCCATTAAAACCGCAACTTTTAAACCTAAAGGAATGTCTAATTCCATTTATATTACACCAAAATCCTTTTATGAATTTTTCAACCGCTACCAGATTTGCAGCTCGAGTTCGAGCTCGACATCGAATTTTTCTTTTACGGCTTTCTGAATTTTTTCAATGAGCTTAATGACATCGCTGCTTTTGCAGTTTTCCTGGGCCGTGATGAAATTGGCGTGTTTTTCGCTTACGACCGCCCCGCCGATTTTCATACCCTTGAGGCCTGTACGGTTTATCATGGCTCCTGCGCTCATTCCGCGAGGATTCTTGAATACGCAGCCGGCATTTTTAGTATTCAGGGGCTGAGTGTTTTTCTTGTATATCCAGACTTCCTTTACCGTTTTTAAAAGCTGTGTGGTATCGGCCTGGTACAATTTTATTTTCGCGTCAAGAATATATTTTGCCGTGATGTTAGTGCTGCGGTAATCGAAGGAGAGTTCCGGTTTGACCTTTTCAAAGATATTTCCCTCGTTGTCCATCAGGGTGACGGATTCGACGGCAGAGCCAAAGTCTCCGAAGTTTCCTCCGGCGTTCATCCTAACCGCCCCGCCTATCGAGCCGGGTATTCCGGCAAGGATTTCAAGACCGCCCAGCCCCTTTCTTACACAATCGAGAACTATTTTATTGAGATCTGCCCCTGCGCCCGCAACCAGAGTCTCGCTGCTGAAACTAATGCGTGCAAAATCATTGCCGGCCAGTTTAATTACCGCGCCCTTAACTCCCTTGTCACCAATCAGCAGGTTTGAGCCGAAGCCGAGTATATGGGTATCGATACCATTCTCGCTGCATCGTTTGACGACATCGGCAAGCTGGTCTATGGTTTGGGGACAAATCAAAAAATCGGCCGCTCCGCCCAGCCCAAACCATGTGTCCTGTCCAAGCGGATATTTCTCTTCAACTATTTTTTCTAAGCCACTGAATATATTCATCTGCCACCTTCCAGACATTGCCAGCACCCATACTCATCAAGATATCACCGGATTTTACATTAGTTTTTAAAAAATCGCAAATTGTTTCAAAAGTATCGAAAAAGACGGCATTTGAGCCTTTTTCCATAATTTTTTCGACGAGTATTTGCGAATTTACTTCGGTTTTCGATTTTTCTGTATCCCGGACAAAGTAAATCTCCGGCACAATAGTCATATCGGCAAGTTTGAAGCTTTCAGCAAAATCTTTGAGCAAAAATCTCGTTCTGCTGTACTGATGCGGCTGAAAAACACAGAATATTTTCCTATCGCCGTATTTTTGCCTCATCGCTTTGAGACTGGCTTTTATTTCGGTCGGGTGATGGGCATAGTCATCGAAAATGGTGATGCCGTTAATTTCTGCTTTTTTCATCAGCCGCCGATCCATACCTTCGAACCCACCAAGTATATCAACGGCCTGTTTGGTATCGCCGTCCAGCGCCTCAACACAAGCCAACACGGCCAAAGCGTTTTTTACATTGTGTTCGCCCGGCAGTTTTACACTCGCCCTGCCGAGAAGTCTACTTTTATGATAGCAGTCAAAACTCGTATCCTCGGAAGTATATTTAATATTTTTAGCGAAAAAAGTTGCTGAGTCTGTAAGGCCGAAAGTGAGTACCTGTTTTTTGTCTGCCATAGCGGAAACGATTTTGGCGACATTTGCATCCCCATCGCCGGCAATAAGAACGCCACCGGGAGATATATTATTCGCAAAGGAGTCGAAGGCAGCAACGATTTCATCTATTCCCGAATAATAATCCAAATGGTCAGGTTCAATATACAGGATAACACCGAGCTTGGGACGCAGATTCAGGAAACTTCTGTCATATTCGCAGGCCTCGGCGACAAAAATATCGCTGCCGCCCAGACCGCAAGAGATTCCGGAATGGAGCATATCGGCGCCGATGACGAAATTCGGCTCAATACCGAGTTTTTGCAACACATAAGTAAGCCAGCCGCTGGTGGTGCTTTTTCCGTGCGTTCCGGAAATCGCAACTCCTCTGTATCTATCCATAACAAGCCCAAGCATCTGGGCGTATTTATAGACCATTATTTTTTTCTGCCGGGCCGCAAGCAGTTCGGGGTTATCATCCCGGACAGCGGCGGAAATTACCACGCCGTCGAGGTCGTCTGGGAGATTGTCGGGGCTGTGGCCTATTTTGACTTTAGCTCCGCCTTCGGCCAGTCGCTGGAGCAGAGGTGAGGCCTGCATATCAGAACCGGAAATTAAGGCTTTTTCCTTCGTCAAAATCATCGCCAGAGCGCTTGTGCCGACTCCGCCAATGCCGATAAAGTGATATTTTTTATTTTCCGCCGGCGACTTCTTTTTCATACTCTTATTATTACCAACCGGTACATAATATTGGTGGGTGCTTTTTACCAGGCCGCAATCTGTTATTCGCAAGTTTAACTCCGTATAATTTTCAACGAAACCTACTTATAGCCGTAAAAAGCGTATTTTGCAATAAGATTCTGTTGAACAAAATCCGCATCTGCGCATAAAAAAAGCCCCCTGTGTATCGGGGGCTTTAAGAAGCTGAATAAACCGCTGAAAATTATTCGTAGAAGTTGGTCGATTCTGTTTCCTCAACAACTCTGCTGAGCTGGTCGCTTGTCATAACAACCTTGAACCGAACATCGCCAATAGCTTTGGCCTTTACGATAATTTCCCAGCTTGCTCTTGCTTTTGGCGCCAGCGACGGCAACGGAGCAAAAGTGATTGTGTCGCCGGCATAAACTCCGTCTGTAGCGCCGGCATTGCTGATGTATCCCATCTGCGGTTCGAGCATCGCTTTGATTACGATATTCGTGCCGGCAGCGGTACCCTGATTCGTTACCATAATCTTGTATGTTACATCTTCGCCGATTCTAATCGGGTCGACCAAGTCGATAGCCTCAAGCAGAATTCCCGGCGCTCCTCTGACGAGGGTCTTGGCTGTTGCCGTAACAGCATCACAGCATACCGCTGAAGCCTTTGCTACATTGACGATAGTTCCAATGCCGTTAGGCCTATAGGTTACGGATGTCTTTGCGGTTGCGCCAGGATTAAGTTTTGCAACTTTCCACATAATCTTGTCGTTCACCACAGCGCCGCCCTGGCTTGCCTTTACAAAGGTTACGCCGGCTGGAACAAGGTCTTCGATAATTGTATCGACCGCAGGCCAGTTACCTGTATTAGTCACCGATATTTCATAAGTGGCTTGTCTGTCGATATACAGCGTATCTGGGCCGGTCTTTGTTATGCTCAATATCGGCTGTTTGACTTCAGTAGTTACTGTCGGCGACTCTACCATTATGTTGTCATCCGCAATCGCGACAGCCTTATTGGTAAATGTTCCCGGTCTTTGCGGCTTGACAACAATAGATGCCGTCCTTGCCGTACCGGGCAGAAGTGTTCCGATGGGAATTTCAATCTTGCTTGCGCCCTGAGCGGTCTGAAGTCCATCCGGCAGATTATCAACAATTCTTACATTACTTGCCGAACCGGTACCGGAATTTTCAATCCTTATGGTGTAGTTAATCGAATCACAAACAGATACTTCCGCAGGCGCCGTCTTGCTGATAACAATGTTCGGCTGAACGCTTACTGTCTGGACACAAACCGGCATTTTAATCGGCAGCTTGTATGTCACATCAACGCAGTTCTTAACAATTCCGCTGGCGGTTGCTATGCCTGTGCCGGTGATTTCCCTGCTCTCTTTCGGTCCTAAGGTCGGGAACACCCACATAATTTTATTGCCCTGCACGATTGCTTTGGGATTGGATGTCTTATACTGGAAATTATCATTTAGTGTGTCTGTTACAACAACATCAGTCAGTGTATTAGCGATGAGATTTGTAACTTTTATTTTGAATTCGAATTCTTTTCCAGTCCTTACCTGCGAGGGCATACATTTTTCAAGTCTTACAACTTCGCAGCCTTCGCCGGGATAGGTTTTTGCTGCACAATTGGCGACAATCGGTGCCGGAGGAGGTGGTGGCGGAGCAACTACCGGTTTTGCGCATTCCGGCTGACACTTTTCGGGTAGCGGCATAGGAGCCGGTTTGCAGCCCTTTTCCCACATAAACTCTGCAGACGGGTCGGCAGGCTCTCGCCCGTGCATATGCTGCCATGTTTTGCAACTGTAGCAGCCGGCAGTTAATACAAAAGAACTAACTAAAATAGCGAAAAAAATCTTCTTTACCATAATAAGCCTCCTTAAAGGATTCTTTCTTCTTTCCATCGTATGCACTAATGTGCGCACACTCCTTTTGCTACATTTCCCTCACAGCAAAGCATTATAACACTTACAATAAAGAGAAACAAAGGTTTTTTTGAGAAAATTGCCTATTTTATCAGTCTTTTCTGTGCATAACCGGAGCTAACAACTCTTAAATTTGTTTTTTATAGCCTTTGACGATTTAGGATAGGAAAGCTATAATTCTCGTAACATTTTAGCCAAATGACGCATCGCCGTGCCGGCAACGGCTAAACAACATGGATTCCCGCTTTCGCGGGAATGACACGGTGTGTTTGACATTCGGCTAAAATGTTACTAATTTTCAAAAAAGCCGGTTTTTCAGGGAAAATCCAGATGCTGGAAACACTCATCATAATTTTAACGGTAGCGGTACTTACAATCGTGATTTTGCTTTGGCGTACCCTCGAGGGCATAAAAAACGCTCAGCAAAATACATCACAAGACCTTCAGCAATCCCTCATTTCCGGTCAGGAGACAGTAAACAAAAATCTTCAGTTCCATAGTCAGACTCTTGATAAACTCAACAACCAGCTTGGTCGGCTTCAGGGGTCAAATCAGAAAATAATAGAACTGGGAAGCGATTTAAAAAGTCTTCAGCGGATTCTTGCCAGCCCTAAACTCCGCGGCAATATGGGAGAATGGCAATTAGAAAAAATTCTCTCAACAGTGCTTCCTATCGGTAGTTTCACTCTTCAGTATGCGTTCAGGGACGGCAAGAAAGTTGATGCACTGGTAAAAATGCCGGATTATTCGGTTCCGATTGATGCGAAGTTTCCGCTGGAAAATTTTCAAAAACTTCAAAAAAGTGAAAGCCAAGCGGATGAAAAAAAACTCCGCAGGGAATTTTTGAGGGATGTTCAGAAGCATATCGATAAAATCGCCGAGAGTTATATCAAGCCGAACGAGGGAACGCTGGATTTTGCGATGATGTTTATACCGGCAGAAAATATTTATTACGAAGCAATGATAAAAAATGACGCCGATACGATAAGCATTACCGATTACGGGATGGAGAAAAAAGTATTTCCCGTTTCGCCGAATCTGCTGTATGTTTATCTTATGACGGTGGTGATGGGTCTGCACGGTTTGCAGATTGAAAAACAGGCAGCCGAGATACGGCAAAATCTCAAGAGTCTTAATGTTTCGTTTGGAGATTTTATTAGTTTGTGGGATACCCTCGGCGCCCATATTCGCAACGCGTATGGTAAACACGACGAAGGTCAGAAAAAATTGGATAAATTAGTAATGCAATTGGGGCAAATACAAAAAGAAAGTAAAGAACAATGAAATATGAAGATTTAAAAGGCAAAAAGGTACTGGTAACGGGTTCATCGAGCGGAATCGGCGCGGCGACGGCGAAAATGTTTGCTCAGCAAGGCTGCTGCGTCGGGGTTCACTACTTCAGAACTCAGGCCGGCGGCGAAAAAACCCTTGCAGAAGTAAAAAAATTTTCCGACGGCTGTCTGCTGAAAGCGGATATGCGGGATACAAAGCAGGTCGATAAACTCATCGCCGATTTCGTAAAATGCGCAGGCGGTATCGATATACTTGTAAATAACGCAGGTTCGCTCATAGCGAGGCAAAACTTTGCCGATGTAACCGAAGAATATTACGAGGACGCTTTCGCTACGAATGTTAAAAGCGTTCTACTCGCATCGAAGGCGGCTCTTGAGCATTTGAAGAAGACGAAGGGCTGTATAGTGAATATAGGCTCGGTTGCAGGCCATAACGGCGGAGCGATTGGCGGAGGGATTTACGCATCGGCAAAGGCGGCGGTTGCCACGATAACGATTGCTACGGCAAAGGAATTCGCTCCTTTCGGCATCAGGGTCAATTCCGTTATGCCTGGGCTTATAGAAACCCGTTTCCACGAGCAGTTCAGTACACCTGAGAGAAGAAAAAAGGTCGCCGCCGAAACTCCGCTCGGCAGAAACGGAACCGCAGAGGATGTCGCAGAGGCAATTTTGTTTCTTTCGAGCGAGGCAAGCAGTTTTATCACCGGTGAATACATTGCCGTCAACGGCGGACTTTATATGAGAGCATAAATCCGCCATAGGCGGATAAATTCTGAGTTTTGAGTTATTCGTTTTGAGTTAAGATGAAAAAAGCAAATACAATAGTAATGTGGATAGCGGGCTTGACGCTGATAATCGCGACGGGATTGAAGATTCAACAGATGCTGACCGAGCCGATAATCAGCAAGGGCTTTTGGGAATCGTGGGAATTTTTACTCATTCAGATACCGCTGGAACTGGGGCTGGGGATATGGCTTATCTGCGGACTGTTCCGCAAGGCCGGCTGGCTGCTGGGTCTGATTGGGTTTGCCGGTTTTATCGGTGTAACTTTATATAAGGCTCTTATGGGCGCAGAATCCTGTGGGTGTTTCGGGGTAATTCATGTTAATCCGTGGATAACACTTTCCGCAATTGATATACCGATATTTTTATTACTGGCAATCTTCAGACCGAAGGGTGAAAAATTGCTGCCGCCGCCCTGGCCAAATGCGGTTCATTTTTTCGCAATAGCAATACCAACATTTATTATGCTGGGCGCGATTGAGTATGTTCTTGTTACCAATAAACAGGAAAAGCCTGCGGCGCAGGAATGGGTTATAAAAACGAAAGCAGAGGCAGAGGCAAAGACGGTTGTCTGGCCGCTGCTAAAAGATATTGATATATCGGAGGAACTCAGGGGCGGGCTGTGGGTGGTGTTGATGTATCATTATGACTGTCCCGATTGTGCCAAGGCAATTCCTGATTATCTTGAAATGCATAAATCGATGAAGGGCAACGATGATGTGCTCAGCTTTGCGTTTATCGAGATGCCGCCTTACGGGAACGAAAAACAGCAATTGGTAAGCCTTGACAGCGATGTTACACGCGGCAGGTTGAGCGATAAAAAGAAATGGTTTTTAGAAACTCCGGTCGTTGTAGTTCTAAGCGACGGTAATGTTTTAAACGCATGGGAAGGTAAAGCTCCAAATTTAGATGAAATCCTCAATTCGGCATTTGAAGCCGAAAATTGACCTCTTTATGCCCATAAATGCCCGCAAAGAGCATTTATACGGCTTGCTATTCACAACATCAACGAGTATAATGGATTGCAGAAAGGCGGGTTGGGATGAAGAAAGCATACATCTCTATTTTGGCGGGTGCGATTGTAATAACTATTTTGTGTCCGGCTTTAACATTTGCCGTGGCGGATACGGACTACTTTGTGGGGGCATATTATTACCCCTGGTATAATAATAACAATTTCCACGATGGCTCCGACCCTACCGGCAGCAATTCACTGGTATATCATTTAGACCCTCAGGTAACACCCCTGCTGGGCTGGTATAACCAAAATGACTCGGCGGTAATAAGTCAGCATTACAAATGGGCCAGGTACGCAGGAATTAAATTTCTCGTGAACAGCTACTGGGGCAAATACAGCGATGAGGACCTTATCATCCGGAATCGTATGTACAACAATCCTGACCGGGGCGATATCAAATTGTGCGTCTTTCTGGAACCGTCAATTACACCGATAGGCAATTCAATAACTGCCGCTGATATTACCGAACAGACAAATTACCTCTGCGACCATCATTTCAACCAGGCCGGCTATTTTCGTATAGACAACAAACCTGTCATTTTCATTTATATAACCAGAGCAATGACCGACCCTAATCTGACAATGTGCATCAGCACTATTCGCCAGACCGCTATCAATAAGGGTATCGGCGAAGTGTATATCGTCGGCGATGAGGTTTGGGGCAATCCGAATATCTCCTATCATACTCCCAGGGTAAACCAGATGGATGCCGTTACCAATTACGATATATACGGCAATATCGGCAGGCCCCGGTTTGCGACGGATTCAGACCTAAACATATGGCAGGCTAAAAACAATTCGTGGAAGAGTTTTGTTAACGGCCTTGGCAAGGCATTTATTCCTGCAGTAACGCCGGGCTTTAACAACAGGGGCATAGGAAGCACCCTGCCGGCCTGTTCGAGAAAACTCAATAATGAAAATAACACCTTCGGCACACTTTTTTCCGGTATGCTCGACAGGGCTAAAACAGTCGCCGATATGAATATGATAATGGTTACATCATGGAACGAGTGGCATGAGGATACGCAAATTGAACCTACTACAAGCGTACCGCCGACAAATGAAGACGACAGCGGCGATCAACTTTATACGCAAGACCTTTATTATGAAGGTTATGGAATGCGGTATCTGAACATTCTGCGGGACAAAACGACAATGTGGCCGCTGTGCGATTATGATTCCGACGGGCAGGTGGGTTTTTACGACATTGCCTTCCTGCTGGATTACTGGCTCGATACCTGCAGCAGTGATATAGGCTGCATCGAGGCGGACTTTACCACGGACCAGAAAGTTAATTTTGCCGATTTTGGTCTTTGCGCCCAGGATTGGACAGGTCAGTAATTTCGCCAAAAGGGACTGAAACCCCTCTCCCGTAAATTGATTGTTCCGGCTGATGAAATCCGGTATAGTAAATCCCATAATATTTTTCTCGAAAGGAATCTGTTTATGTTGAAGTGGTTGATTATCGCGGCAATATGTATTATCCTTCCTGTTTTCGCATTTACGGCAAGAGGCAAAGACTATACGGTCGGGGCATATTATTATCCCTGGTATGTCGATGAGAACTTCGTAAACGGCGACCTCGAAAGAAAACATACTCTGGCATATCATTTAAAACCCCAAATGAGGCCCGAATTGGGCTGGTACAGTCAAACGCACCCTGAAGTAATAAGTCAGCATTACAAATGGGCTAAATATGCGGGGATTGACTTTTTCGTAACAAGCTACTGGGGCAAAGATACTGCTACAGACAAAATCACGAGAGAATGTATGTTTGACAAT
>JAQTQF010000056.1 GCA_028712345.1 Phycisphaerae bacterium
TTGTTTGTCCAGAGATTATCGCCGGAACCATTATCCCAGGTAACCGCCAGGGCAAACAGTGAATTTGATATTAGTAATAGAGCGATAAAGATTTGAATTATTTTTGTTTGCACGGGAAACCCTTCCTAAATCTATGTATTTAAAAGTTAGGGAATCAGCCCAATTCTCAAAAAAGCGCAGGTAAGCCCTTTAAAAGACTTACCTGTGCCCATTTTTGTTGAAATTTTTACTTCCTGCGATACAGAATGAGAGAACCCAGGCCGAACATAAGCATAGTGGCCGGTTCCGGTACATAAACAGTTGTCATACCGGGTGTAGTTACATCGTAATCGACCTGTACTGCTGCTCCGCCAAGTCCTGCGATTAACCCGTTGCCGATATAACCGTTTACTTTGTCAACACTGTCGCCGAAGATAACCAGTTTGCCGTCATTTCCGATTTCCAGCAATCCTGTCGCGAGGGAACCGCCGTTTTCCATTCGGAAGTTTGCGGCAGTGATTGTGCCGCCGTGCAGATAAACCGTTCCAACGCTTGCTTCTTCGCTGTATTCGGCAATGCCGAAGTATTTGCTGGCGCCGAGAATGTTGATGCTGCCGCCTGTCATATAAACGGTTCCTGCCCCGTGAAAGCCGACATAGAGATGGCCGCCTAAGTTCATTTCGCCGCTGTTCACATAAAGCGTGCCTGACTCTGCTGCTACATTTCCCATAATGATGTAGTCGCCGGTAGTAAGTCTGCCACCGTCAATTGTCAGCTCGCCTACTCCGCCTGAGCCGCCAATCATAACATTCCACGCTTCGGCATTTTGGGTTTCTACGCCGAGCACGGCACCGGTTGCGGTCTTGAAGCCGGCCTTGGTTTTGTCCACACCATCAAATGAAAACGGTACAAACCCTGCATCCCAGTTTGCCGCGGTGTTCCAATCAGTGCTGACACTGCCGTTCCACTGATTGTAGATAGTTGCCGCCGGCGCAGAAACAACCACGCTCAACAGCAACACAAAAATGAATTGTAAACTAATCTTTGTCATCTTCCTGCCTCCCTTAAAAAAAGTAACATTGACTTTTACGCCCCCTTTTTTTTGCTGTGCGTCAAGAAAGATACACCTTAATTATCCTGATTATAGCTGGATTTGAGTTTTAATGTCAAGGAAATTATGAGAAAATTATGAGAAAGCATACGCGTATCAAGATAATAAGGAATAGTTTAGTCTACAACATCTTTAATATTCTGCCGCAATTCTACGGGTTTCAACCCGTAGATGAAGTTATCCGCCAAAGGCGGACAGGCAATGCCTGTTGCGGTAAATCCCACGGGTTTTAACCCGTGGAAATTTAGTTGGAATGTATCGAATTAATTTTTTTATTTGTGCTCATAAAAAAAGGCTCTGTGTGAATAACAGAGCCTTTTGATTTTTGGATTTAAATTCTTATTTCCTGCGATAGAGAATAAGAGAACCTATACCAAGGATGACCATTGTGGCTGGTTCTGGTACAGAAACAGTCGTTTGGTTTTCAACGGCATCGTAATTGACCTGCAATGCACCGCCAATGCCGGTGATCAGGCTATTGCTGATATAACCGTCTATTGCTGAAACGACATCACCGTTAACAATCAGTTTGCCGTCATTTGCAATTTCCAGCAATCCGCTCGCAGCAGAACCGGCGTTTTCAATCCGGAAAGTGCTGGCTGTGATGGTGCCGCCGTGCAGATTGACGGTTCCAACACTTGTCGCAACATTTTTTTCGCCGATTCCGAAAACGCTGCCGACACTGATGCTGCCGCCTGTCATGTTAATTGTTCCCATGCCGTTGAAACCGACATAGAAATTACCGCCCAAGTTCATTTCACCGCTGCTTATGTAAAGCGTGCCTGTTTCTGTTGCGGTGTTTCCCATGATGATGTAGTCGCCGGTTGTAAGCTTTCCGCCGCTAACCGTTAACTCACCCACTCCAGGTCCGCCGATGATAACCTGCCAGGCTTCGGCATCCTGAGTTTCTACACCAAGAACGGCGCCGGTTGCGGTTTTAAAGCCGGCCTTAATTTGACTTGTGCCATCGTCGGAAAATGGTACATAACCTCCTGCCCAATTTCCTGCGGTGTTCCAATCGGTGGTGCCGGCATTTCCGTTCCACTGATTGTAGGTTATCGCCGGTGCAGAAACTACCACACTCAGCAACAACGCAAAAGTGAATAATACATTAACTTTAATCATCTTCCTGCCTCCCTTAAAAAAAATAAATTAACTTCAAAATACACACTGTTGATGTGAATACTACAAAGACACCCCAACGAAATTATTGTAGCTAATTTCGGTCTCTATGTCAAGTTAAACCCGTAATATTTGTTAAAATGGGCTAATAATCTGGGCCGGTTGGCAAATAAAACCCTTTACAGAGGCGACATTAATGTTTATATTGACTACAGAGTTTGACGATTTGCTGCCTAACCCCATATTGTGTGGTCTTTTAACAATGAGGAATGAAATGAACCAAAAAAACATTTTTGCAGCCATACTGTTGACAGTTCTTGTTTTAAACACGCATATTTTTGCGATAGACAAGATATACACATACGACCTTCGCGGCACACTGAAAGTCAATCTCGATGAGCCCAATCAGGTCAACGATATGTGGGATACCTGCCACGCAGTCGCGACATTGCAGGGGCTTGTCAACAGGAATGCACCGCAGTTGTATTTGATATATGTGGATTCCCAGCACAGGCCGGAAAATGTTGACCAGTATTGGCTGGATAAATGCTCGCAAAAAGGCCAATGGCTCTATGAAGTACCAAAAGAAGAGATAAAATCGTTTGAATCGCTGTTGGAAACCTTTAAAAAATTCGTCAACGGCGTTGTCGTTTATGACCCCCTGGTACCGGCAACAAGCAATGTCGCTTCTGCGGTAGCCGGGGCTGAGGGGCTTATCGCCGTCAGATACGACAAAAGAGCAGGCAGCGTTTATGATATTCTCGTAAACAAAATGAAGCTGCCTAAAAAGGTTAGTTTCGTTCAGGAAGACGGCAGCTCGATTTTCAAGGCCGACGGTAAAATCCCCGGCACACAGCGATATACCACCAATTCGCCCAAGTGCGACGCCTATATCTGGATGAAAATACATTACCTCGACAAAGGCAAATTAGACCCCAGAGTCGGGGCTTATTATATAGACTACTACTGGACTAAAAAACCCCGCAGAACGGTTACTAATCATCATACTTTGACTAATCACGATTTCTTTGTCAGTAAAAAGGCCTGGTTCTTTGACCTCGACCCGTGGGCAGACGAGGCTGCCAATGATGAGCCGGACCAGATACCCGGTCTCGACAGGAGAACGCTTCAGGAATTGCTTTTGAGCGCATACAAGCAGCTTGGCGGAAAAGAAATGATATATGTAGGCGGTTTTGTTCCCTGGGCGCACAAATACACCCAATTTGCCGGCTGCCGACACCCTGATGTCTCGACGGAATGGGAATACAGTGCGCTTTTAAGCGCTTATAACGCATTTATGGATGCCG
The DNA here is from genome assembly GCA_028712345.1 of Phycisphaerae bacterium. GTDB lineage: Bacteria > Planctomycetota > Phycisphaerae > Sedimentisphaerales > UBA12454 > GWC2-45-44. The sequence continues at coordinate 3,520 of JAQTQF010000056.1, forward strand.
ATGCCATCGCCTACGGTGCTATGGCAAACGCTTCCTTCTGGCAGCATTATCCGCTTAAACCGAATTATCCGCAGAAATGGGTAACCGACGAGGAACTGAAGACAAGGGGATACCTTAGCGATGACGGTCAGGTGAATTTTGACGGCAGGCAGTTCCTGATTTTCTATGTCGGAGACTATGATTCCTCGGCGTGGGTCTATCAGAGGACTATGGACCTGTGGGACGACCCGAACAGGGGCAAGGTTCCTATGATGTGGTGTTTCAGCCCGGCCTTGTCAGCCAGAGCGCCTATGGTAATGGATTATGTAAGAAGCACCGCTGCCGAGAAAGATTATTTCGCCGCGGCGGATAATGGTGCAGGCTATCTCAACCCCGGTATGCTTCAATATCTGCATTATCTGCCGCTGGAGAGGCCGATTTCAGGTCTGCCCAGCGGAATTGAAGTATGGAAGCAGCACTGCAAGAAAAACTATGACAAGTGGGGACTGACTATCACGGGTTTTATTATTGATGGATTTGCTCAGGGCCTGAGCAAGACCGAACTGGACTGCTACGAGGCGTTCAGTCCAAATGGAATAATATGGGTCAAAGGTTCGTATTCTTATCTGCATAATAATATGCCCGTGTTGCGAAGCGACTGGGATGTCAATAACGAAAATCCCGCCGATGCCGCCAAGGCAATAACGCAAAGGGTAAAAGAGAGGCCGCTGCCGTTTCACTGGTTCAGAAATATTTTGAAAACGCCTTCGTGGTATGTGCAGGTCGTTGAAGAATTGAACAAGGCAAATCCGAAAATCGAGCTTTTAGACGCCCCGACATTTTTTGAGTTATATAGAATATACCTCAAAAGCAATCCCGACGCAGCGGCAGGCAAATATCCATACTTTCCGTGATACCCGAAAAAACAACAGCCTTCCGATTGAGTTCAGAAGGCTGTTTTATTGCGCAAATATATAGGCAACCTCTAAAAACTTGTCCTCACGAAAGCGGGGATGCCATTGTGAGGAGCGAAGCGACGAATCAATCTTCATTATTGTTTTGGCGTAAGCCATCCCTAAGTGGACAAAAAACGAGATTCTTCGTCCGCCTTCGGCGGAGTCAGAATGACAAGTAATATCTTTAGAGATGCCCTATAATTGTATATCAGCCGGCGATTATTCTCAGGGTAATAATCTCAAAGGGTCTTACGGACAATTTTATTTCGTTTGCCGAATGTTCCAGTTTTGTCAAATTTTCTTCGAGCAGATTGCTTCTGTACACTTCTGCGATTTTGAATCCTGCCGTCAAAGTTACAGTTCCGCGTTTGCGCTGGCTTTGGTAAAGTCTTACTATAATGCCTTTGCCGTCCTCGGCTTTTTTGATTGTTTCGATGACGAGGTCGGAACCGTCAACCGACAGGAAACTTCCGACAGTCTTTGCGGTTTGTGTTTTGCTGTCGTTCTCAACAAGCATAATCGCATCGTTAAGGCAATAGGCCTCGGCAAGGGTTGTCTGGCCGACAGGTCCGCTGTGGCCAAGCAGGCTGTAGCAGAATTCCTGTCTGCCCTGGTCTGCCGAATGGTCGGGAGTCGTTGTGCCGCGAAGCAGGCTGATGCGCATCAGGTTGTCTTTTATATCGTAGCCGTACTTGCAATCGTTGAGCAGACTTACGCCGTAATCGCTTTCGCTTAAATCTGCCCACTTCTGCGCCCAGACCTCGAATTGTGCCCAGTCCCAGCTCGTATTTTTGTGCGTGGTTCGTTCGATATTGCCCCACTGTATTTCATAAGTTGCCTTCGACGAAAGTATATCCACCGGAAAAGCGCTCTTGAGGAAGATGTTCTGCTGATTCCAGTCTATTACGGTGTCGAAATCTATCCGAGCGATGTTTTGTGAAATGGAAATCCGCTGGGTATAATTGCTCGAAAGAATTTGCCTCTGTATTTCGAGCGTTGCCCGCAATGGACCTGCCTCGACGACTTTTATAGAAGAAGCCGGCTCGGCCAGGAATTTTTTGTCTTCATAATAAATATCGATATCCCACGCATCGGCAGCCAGTGGTCGGTCCTCGAATGCCTGGAATTGATTTGCGACCTGACCGGCGGCAAGAAGCTGACGATTGTTTATTTTGTCATAAATACTGGTGATGTCGCCGGCGGCGTTGAATTTTACCTGAACGAATTGGTTCTCGAGCAAATCAGCCTTGGCGACGAGAGTATTTTTGATTTCCGCCGCTTTGCCTGAAGCGATTTTCAAACCGCAGGCGCCGTAAGGAGCAAGATTCTCGCCGGCAATCAGCGTTCCGCTGTTTATATCCTGAGTCGGAACAGGCTTTCCGTCGGCAGTTTCGAGATGCTGGTTTTCATCGAGTTTGCCGTTCCAGACTGCAAGGTCGTTTCGCCTGAACGATGTCGGATTTACCAAAACTAAATCGCCGCCGGTATTCTTTGCGATTGCCGAGCAGGCCGAGTCCTTTACCTCACGGGCCAGTGCATACACTTTTTCGTAGTCCTGGAGCGACTCGACATAGACCTCGTTTATGCTGCTGCCGGGAATGATGTCGTGAAACTGATTAAGACAAACCAATTTCCACGCTTTGTGCAATTGGTCGTGCGGATAGTTATATTTGTCGTCTATCGTCGAAGCCATTGCCGCGGCAAATTCGGCATCGTGGAGCATAAACTCGCTCTTGCGGTTGGCTCTTTTGTTTCGGCTCTGGGTTGTGAAAGTTCCTCGATGAAATTCCGGATAAAATTCACCGTTCCAGCCGGGCAGTACATCGCCTGTTGTTTTTTCGAGTTTTTCAAAGAAGTCCCCGGCCTTGCCGCAGCGGATTTGCGGCGCAGAGGGGAATTCGCTCATCTCGCGGATGTTTTCGAGCATTTCTCTCGTCGGTCCGCCGCCGCCGTCGCCGAAACCGAATGCTATCAGAAGCTGCTGATGATGTTCTTTTTGTTGAAAACTGTTCCATGTGCCTATGACCTGCTGCGGGTCAACCATTGCGTTATAGGTATGGTTAGTCCCGACAGTCAATTGACTTTGTGTGCTTTGGGGGGTGGTTGCAAAATGAGTTAAAATCTTTGTGCCGTCGATTCCCTGCCACCAGAAAGTATCATAAGGAATTCTGTTATACTGGTTCCAGCTCATCTTGGTTGTGAAAAAGTATTTCATTCCAGCCTCTTTAGCCAGCTGCGGCAGACAGGCCGAATATCCGAAGACATCGGGAAGCCACAGCACCGGCGTTTCGGCATCGGCGCCGAAGTGCTTTTTGAAAAAGCCTCTGCCGAGCAGGAATTGTCTTGCCATCGCCTCTGCTCCGCTTATATTCGTATCGGCCTCGACCCACATACCGCCGGTCACTTCCCAGTTGCCGCGGGCAACGGCTTTCTTTATTTCTTCAAACAGTTCAGGATAGTCTTCGAGAAGGTAATCGTATAACTGCGGCTGGCTTTGGAGGAAATGGAAATCCTTGAATTGCTCCATCAGGCGAATCGCGTTGTAAAAGGTGCGTCCTGATTTTCTTCTGGTTTGTCGCAAAGGCCACAGCCAGGCAACATCGATGTGTGCGTGCCCGGCGGCAGTCAAATCGACATCGAGCGGCCGGCCGGCGGACTTAATACCTTTGCAAAGAATTTTATTCGCCTCAGCTACACTTTGGTAAAAGCCATCGCCGAGCGGGTCGTGTGTGTCCAATCCTTTAAATGCGTCGTTGAGAGCGTTGAGCAGTTTACCTTTGGCCGGGTCATTTTCGTCCAGGCCGTTGGAAGCCCCAAGAGCGACTCTGGCCGAGGCAATAAAATCGCGAGTAGGCTGGTCAATTTGAACGACAAAGCAGGGGCGCATAAAAAGACTGGATGGGTTTTTCATATACGAAGAACCAGTCCAGCCGTGCATCGCGAGCGTGTGCGATTTTCCGCTGCGCCAGCGGGCAGGAAGAATAATTTCCTGATGATGACGGTCGCAGGAACTGTAAGGCTCGGAATCTATATAGGCAAGAGCTTCAGGATGGCTGAAGTCTCCCGCTTCGCCGAGCGGCAGAAAAAGCGCGACGGGATTTTTTTTGTCCCAGTCGGCAGGAACACTGAAATGTGTTCTTAAAACGAAATCCTGATCCCGCTGTCCCCAGTATGTGTTTTGCGAAATAACTGCCCATTTGCTGTCGTCTAAATCTGTCTCTACGAATTTTTTATTTTCGCTTTTGTCAAGTGCCAAATAACGAAAATCCGCGAGCTGCCGTTTTTTTCTGTAAACAAGCGGCTCGATTACGCCAAGATATTTGGCAATCTTTTTAGCCGTAAAGTAATTCTTGTGGTACATCAGTCCTCCCTAAGGTCCCTAAAACAAAAAATATTACCGGTTTTTTCAGTCATCATTAAAAAACCGGCGAGAAGTATCGCCGGCTGTGTATTATTAAATTATTCAACCCATACAAATTTTATTTTCCAGAAATCTCAGGAGCCTTATTTGGATCCTGCTGCTCTTTCTGTTCCTGTGGTTCGAGAATTTCTATTTTCTCGAATTTTACCAACGCCATTTTGCTTTGGTCGTCCCTGCTGATTTTTCCAATAAGGCCGACTTTCTTGTCTGCCAGGGAATTAAGATCAAGACTGCCCGCTTGTCCGACAGGCTCGGCAAAGCAGAGGGGGACATTATTTGCATCTGCTATAATAAATCTCTTTGTTAGTGGCCGTGATTCGTAAACAAGGGATGTTTTCAATGTGCCGATAACTGCGTATTTGCTGGTATCTGAAAGTGTTCCAAGCTTTTCCTGTCTGTCTTTTTCTATTTCCGCCAGTGTTTTATCTAATTGTTCGTTTTGTTTCTGCAACTGGCTGGACGCCTGAGCTGCAAGTTCACATCGCCCGATATCTTTAAGCAGATACTTTGCATAGTTTTCGGCATCACCGTTTTCGTTGGCATCAACGAGTTTTTGCAGCTCTGTTTTGATTTTCGAGTAATCCTGTCCAATAAGCGGTTTTGTTTTTTCGTCCTCGAACTGTTTTTCGAGTTCGTAATATATTTCGATATTACGATTTTTGGCTTCTATTTGTTCAATAAGCACATTTGGTTTTATTTCTTCTTCGACGGTGGTTGCCGGAATGTGCGGCAGTTTCAATTCAAGGTTGTCAGCACTGCGGAGGAATTTAATATATTGACTGCTCGTCCAGAGACAAGCGCCTTGCGGGGGGGCGATTTTGTAGTAGTCGCCTATTGCCTGACCTATGATCCGAACTTTCTGTCCTTTGGAAACCGTAATCTGAACGCTGTCCGACCGCATAGGTTCTCTGTCGTCGCTGCCGGCATAAACTCTGACATTATCATCGCTGACGATGCCGACTTGCGGCTTATTGGCATCTGCCTGGACATACTGTTTGAATATCCAGGAAAAACTGCCCGGCGGCGGCAGAATCTTTGTCCAGATATACTTCTGCTCAACAACGACAACCTGCATCGGAGTGCTTATTTTGCCGCAACTGTAAAAATTCATTCCCGGCCCGGAACGAACATTGATTTCGGTGCCCGTAACTTCTCCGATATAGGGATATTTAATATCATTCGTATCTGCGGGCGCAATGTCGGTCTGTCCGAGAACCGCGGGCCTCTGTTCTG